>JAYTTH010000045.1:0-2694 GCA_043745515.1 Pseudobdellovibrionaceae bacterium
CTGAACGATACCCAATTCTTGCAAACTCACATCGTGTTCGCGCACATAGGTGTAACTTTTAGTGGATCCATCATGATTATTAAAAGTAATACATGGTGAAATTATATCAATGACAGCCGTTCCTTTGTGTTTCATCGCAGCTTGTATCAAAGGTACCAATTGCTTGGCATCCCCAGAAAAGGATCGGGCGACAAACGTGCAACCTAAATCTAAAGCGAGCGAGCAAATATCAACCGTATCAAATGGATTGTAGGCTCCATTTTTTTGCTTGGCACCTTTGTCCGCTGTTGCGCTAAATTGCCCTTTGGTAAGTCCATAGACTCCGTTGTTGGCCACCAAATAGCAAATCTCGACATTTCGTCTAATCAAATGGGCAAAACCGCCGAGTCCAATACTGGCCGTGTCGCCATCACCGCTCATTCCAATAAGTTTCATTTTTCCATTTACGACTTTGGCGCCTGTTGAAATCGGAGCCATTCGTCCATGCATGGAATTGAAACCAAATGATTTTGAAATATAGTAGGCCGGCGTTTTAGAACTGCAGCCAATACCTGACATTTTAGCAATGTCATAGGGGTGAGTTCCATTTAAAAAAGTAGCACTTATTACATGCGATGAAATGGAATCATGGCCACACCCAGTGCATAATGTCGATGGACCTCCCGAGTATTCCTTTTTCTCGAGTCCTGCTTTATTTATAGTTTTTTGAATAGCAGACTCAGTGCTCATACCAGATCTCCTAGTTGTGTCTTAATATTTTTGACGATCGTATCAGCGGTGATTGGAGTTCCATCATAGTGTCGCACTGAACTTAAATGAAGGGCTGTGTCAGGCATTTCCATTTTAAGAAGTTCAAACATTTGTCCATCACGGTTTTGATCTACAACAAATACTCGTTCGTGGTTTTTAATAAATTCAAGAACAGAATCTGTAAATGGAACGGCACGAACTCGGCAATAATCAAAATCTAAATTCTGTTTTTCCAAAAGATACATGCCTTCTTTGACCGACATATCGCTGGATCCGTAGGCTAAAATTCCAAATTTATTTTTACAGACTGATTTAATTGATACGCCTTCAGAAAAAATCTGTGGAACTTGATTTTTAGAATCACAAAACACAGGGGTTGGCACATATTTTTTAGCGGTTTGCCATTTTTTTGCAAGTCGATCCAAAATATATTGGTATTCATCACTTTTTTCTGTGTACGCCGCTCGTCGATTGTGACCGCTGCCTCTGGTAAAATAGGCCGCCTTATCATGTGGGGTTCCTGGCAAAGTTCGGTATGGAATGCCGTCGCCATCAATGTCAGCGTAGCGTTCAAATTGAGCGACTTTTTCCAAATCACCTGCGGATAACACTTTGCCTCGATCATAAGGTTTCGTTGGATAATCCCAGCGATCTTCCATCCATAAATTCATGCCCAAATCCAAATCGCTTAACACGATTACCAATTGCTGAAATCGTTCGGCAATATCAAATGCAGATTGGCCAAATTCAAAACACTCTTTGATAGTTCCTGGAATTAAGCACGGATGCTTGGTATCGCCGTGCGATAAAAATACCGCCGATAGCAAATCGCCTTGGGCCGTACGAGTCGGCATACCTGTTGATGGACCCACCCGTTGCACATCCCATATAACAGCGGGAATTTCTGTGAAATAAGAAAATCCTGCTGATTCGGCCATAAGACTTAGTCCCGGTCCCGAGGTTGCCGTTACGCTTCGTGCACCTGACCAGCCGGCACCTAAAACCATGCAAATAGAAGCTAGTTCATCTTCCGCTTGAATCACCGCAAATTTATTTTGTCCATTTGTTGTTTTTCTATATTTCGATGCAAATTTAATATAATTTTCAACCAACGAACTGGATGGAGTAATGGGATACCAAGCCGCAAACGTGCACCCGCCAAAAAGCCAGCCCAATGCGGCAGCTGTGTTTCCATCCATCATTATTTTTCCAGCATTCCCGTTTGATTTTTCAGCTTTGAATAAAAATGGCACCTTGATATTTTCTTCGGCATACGCAAAACCAATTTCAGATGCTTTGCGATTTACTTCAATTACCGATTCTTTGCCTTCGAATTGATCAGCAATACTTTCATTGAGCGTCGGAATGTCAATGCCTAGTAGTTTTGCGAGGACGCCAACATACACCATATTTACAACAAGCTTTTTAATTTTTATTGAATCGGTTGACCTATCTACTAGAGGTTTAAATGAAATAGGAATGACTTGCACCGCTTCAAGTTCTGGAGTGATGTCGGGCTTGATTCCCAAATCTGAATTGTAAATAAAAAACCCGCCATTTTTAAGCGTTTTAATATCTTCTTTCAATGTCTGCGGATTCATCGCAATAAATATATCAGCGTGTTCACGTCGTGCAATAAAACCACGTTCATCTGCCCGAATCCAAAACCAAGTGGGGAGTCCCGCGATGTTTGATGGGAATACGTTTTTACCGCCAACAGGGATTCCCATGCGGAATAAAGATTTCAAAAGAATGTTATTAGCGGACTGCGACCCGCTTCCGTTGACTGTGGCGACTGTGATAACAAAATTATTGATGTTCATGGGAAAAGTCGTATCCTATTTTCCTATAAGTTAAAACCTAAATTTTTTATTACCGGGAGCATAGAGTGAAAGCTTTTGAATCGGTCGATTTTCTAGATTTAAACAGCGAATTGTCCCCTGA
>JAYTTH010000046.1:0-9966 GCA_043745515.1 Pseudobdellovibrionaceae bacterium
GACAAATCAGATTGCTCTGCATGTTCATGGTTTTATTGGCAGCGGCGGAACCTTGAATGAATTGCGATCACTTATTTTTAGTACCTGGACCCGTGGAAAAAATATGGACAATTCTTTTATTGAAAAAATGCAACACGAAATGTTTGATGAAAGGGCTAAGAGAATAGAACTCGGAGCACCCAGTTTTACGGAAGCCGAGATTTCTGTATTTATAGAAGAACTTAGAAAAGGTCCGCGTGACTCTTACAATCTTGATTTACAAAAGCCGTCGCCTTTTGTTGGATTTACCCGATTTGAATTATCCCAGCTAGTTTCTGTTTTAGCAGAGGGCCGATCTAGTTGGACACAGTTGCAACTGCTAATGCAAAGTGCACGTTTGCGCGGAGCTGGTGAACACGAAATTGAACTGATCCTTAGACATTCGGCGATTTATATTGGCGAATCGGCAGCTATTGAAGGAGCTAAGGCATGGGATATAGTGAGTGAGAATTTTGAAAAAGAAAGTGGTCTTGCACTGCGCATGTTTCGTAATAGTGGTTTTTACTTTCATCAATCTGAATTTACTGATTGGATTTCTAAAGAGGAATCATCACAGGAAAGTCGAATATTTTTTGATATTGCATTGGTGATTGCATCCGAGCGTTTAGTCGAAGGCGAGTTCTTTCTTCAAGAATATTTAGCCAAAAAAGGAGGAGCTGATGGCATTTCAGATTCTGACTACAGTACTTTAGCGCAAATCATGAAATTGTCTGCTCAGTTCCGATCAGAAAACATAATTGCCATGTTTCAAGAACACGTAACTCAATTGAATAGGCAAGGGACAACTGTAAAAAATATTGAATATGTCCGCTTTATGAGAAAGCTTTCAACTTTTGTTAGCACCAGTTTGTCTCCATCGCAGAAATTAAATTCAAAATTAGTCGCTGATTTGACCTTGAAAGATTTAGTGTCTCTTGCCGGTCTTTTGGCAAACGGTCATAACAACGAAATCGCGCTTATTGCTAAGCTCCGTGAACTGCAAACTAAAGGATTGGATTTACCGCTTTTTCAGATATTTGAAAACCGCAGTATACGCATTTTAGGATACCCAGTAGTGATGAACGGCTTTTTAGATTTTCGGGCGGCAAAGCTGGCCCAGTAATATTGTCAGTGCCGAAGTTCAAAGTGTTTTTTTATATCAGTTAGTCCACTTTGGTATAAATTTCGAATTATTTCTTGATATGTATTTAACCCAATTACTCTTAACTTATCATTTTCTGAAATAAATTCTGTATTTAGCAGGTAGCGACAGGTCCAATTAACTATAGAATTTTCAAATTTTAGGGGATCTTTGTGAACCTGAAACTTGGCTTCAAATTTTAAAAAAACAGGAGCAAGACCAACATTTGGCAATTCAATTTTTTCAATAGTATAAGTGTAATAATTAAGGAACTGATTCATTGTTAAAAGTCGCTCAACAATACGAATGCCCCCAAGGGTATTGACAAATCTTCGTTTAATTTGTTCGGATCCTTTCCTTTCAATGTTCTGATCAGCGAAATTTCCAGCTAGAGATTTAAACCAAGCCAGATCTTCAAAATTGCTAACATAGGCCCATATTTCACTTTTGGTTGCGCTAATTTCGATCGACTCTTCTATTCGAATCCAATTCAGTTCGGGATCTGGTTTTGATACTTTTATAGAAGTTCTGGCTTGATTTAATGCAAATTGAATACTGAAAAATGAGAAAATACAAAACACGATGAAAATGAAATGCTTTTTATACGACTTCAGAATTTAAAATTTAACTTTTTAAAATGAAAAAGGCTAGTGAATTGAACTTTTAATATAAGGCCAAATAGCTGGTATTGCCCGTGAGTTCGGCTTAGGCAATTTTTTTTGGACTAAACTAATTTTAAAGAAAATACAATTCTGATCTTAGGTGGCGGCGAATGGATTAGTTTTTACTAGCAATGAAAGTTCAGAGCCGCGGCTCTTGGCCTCAAAAGTAGCCATCTATTCTCTTTTAAAATTGATGAACACCTAAAAATATAAAAAGATTTTCGACTACGAATACTTACCAATTCAAGAGTTCCGATAGCTTTAATGTATTAAAGACACCTTTTACAATTTCCAACTCAAAGAGTTTGAGGCCGTAGGGTTCATTGCCATTACCATGTAGTAAAATAATTGAACCCGGCTTAATTGTTTGCCCGCGAGCTAACCAAGCATTGGCACTTAAGGGAATGAGTCCCCAAATTTTTATTTGCTCTATTAACTGTTGACTAGAAACAAGACCCGGAAAACGGAAAAAGACTGAGGGAATCAGACCTGATTCAATCATCAAAATTTCGTTACTAAGAACTTCTGAATCCAGGTGAACTCCGCTTTCTAGAAGAAAGTTAGAAGCAAGAGTTCTGTGCAAATCATAGGGATGCGTCAATGAATGATTGATCCATAAAATATTAAGGTGACCTTGTTTGACATTCTCTTGCAGCCAGTTTAATTCATCGCGGTGATGACGAATCCACAACCCTGAAATAGCGATTCCAACGGGAACAGGGTTTGGAAAATGGTGGATCAGGTTTTCAAAAAAAATACGGTCCATAGGTTTTGAAGACGGGCAGAGATCCATAGTCAAATATACATTTTTTTCAGTGTGGGAATTGAATTGCAACCCGTCGCCTTTCAAAAGATACGGAGCTGCCGTTTCCAAGTTTAAAAGTTGTTGATAATTATCCGTGTGCGAAACGCTTTGATTGAGTGGACGACACTTTTTTAGGCAGTCGCTATTGATAATTTGAGTTTCCAGACTTTCCAGATTAATTACAAGGCTAAAAGTTTGCTTCTCAAAAAGCACTTTCCTAAGAGTGATTAAATGCGCTCCATTTAAATGTTCACAGGCTGCTAGCGCCACTTGATAGCCGGAAACAGGGTTTGATTTGCGAGCAGTCAGATCTAGATAGCATGTTGGATTGCTAGACATTGACCACAAATTGTCAGAGTAAATACTGGCTAGTGCAAAAATAGTGACCAGTAGTAAATTTGAAATCGGCATAAAAGCCATTATTGCAATTCAAAAGCCTAAAATTCGATATATTTGTCCGCTGTTAAATTGCTTAAAAGGTTGAGTAAGGTCGGGTTTAAATTGTCCACATGTTTCCAGAACCAAGCCTCTACTAGCTTTTTATTTATTGATGGAAACATTTCAGATTGCATGTTTTGAGCTGGCTCGGGACAACTGGCCTGCCCAGCCGAAGGAATAATTTTTTAAGACTGATAATTCCGATTTTGTGGGCTTTGATCGCTTCCTTTTCATCGAGCCGGTCATGTCCACCAAATGGGGGGAAGTTTAGACATTAGGAGAGAGGCTGATAAGCAGAAAAATATTTATTTGTTCACAAAAGGTAAGTTTTAGAGTCCAGAACAGGCAATTTTATATTTGCTCCACGCTTGTTGCAATTTCTATACTGATATCATGATAAAAATTATTTTTTATTCCAGTTTGGTGTTTCACATACTGTCATTTGCTTTTTTAATTTATACAAACGTAAAATTGAGAGGAAAGTGGGAACAGGTAAATTTTATAGTTCCAAGCTTTTGGGCACTTGGTATTATGGTTGTTTCAGTTTTATTCTGGTTTGTGTTCATCTATTTGACTAAATCTTGGAGCACTAACTGGTGGTTAATTATCTTGATCGTAATTGAAATTTTTATTGCATTTCAAAGGTAAATAAAGGCTTTTCGCTTACTTTTTTGCATGGTATTTTTTTGCAATCCCAGACAAAATCTGTTTCAAATCGCGTCTTGAATATTCGGCGAAAATACTTTTCGAAAAAATCCATCGGGAATTTTTTAAAAAACATTGCCAGATCCTTTTGATTGCTTAGAAATTTTATAAAATAGCGGTTTTGTATTTAGCTCTCGCGTTGCCAATGTCATTTCAATTCGATAAAAGGCCAGCATAAAAAATCTCTGGACTCTTTCTTGAAATCCTGGCTTAAAGCTGAATCGAACATTCCCACGGCACATAGGACCAATTAAAAAAATCATGGGCTGCTGATTCAAAATGCGGTTCACCAGCCGGGGAGCCCGGAACGCTTGATTTTATTTTTCCTGATATTTTGCTTTGAACCGATGGAACCTGTAAAATAGTATAAAGTAGCACAACTTAGGCCTTAATTAATATACTATAATATATCAATTTATAATTTTTAACTATACTATAATATACTAAATACCGATATAGTGGTATGTTATAGTATAAGGATTCTAAATGAATAAGAGTAACAAACTATCTAAATCTAAAAGAAGAATACTAGATCAAAAGCTTTCAGCGTATTCAAAAATTAACTTTGCGGCTCCTAAAAATGGATGGATTAAGGCCATTCGAGAAGCTTTAGGTATGACCACCGCTAAGCTGGGCGAGCGCATGAAGATTGCCGCTTCTAATATAACAATACTCGAAAATAGAGAAATCAACAAAACAACAAGCCTCGAAACAATGGAGCGCGCAGCGACGGCTATGGGGTGCAAATTTGTTTACGCATTAGTTCCGGACAATTCGCTAGAAAATGTTGTGCAAGTTCAAGCTAAAAAATCTGCAAAAGCGCTGATTCAAGAAATTCATCATCATATGAAGCTTGAAAAACAAAAGGTAAATTCGGAAATTGAAAAAGAGCAAATTAACGAGCTAGCGGCAGAAATACTAAACAAAATGGACTCACGACTATGGCGAAAAGAAAAATAGAACCTCATTTTGAAATGCCTGAAGGAGCGACACCGCTTGATCTCGATGAAATGCAAGGGCTACTTATTGATACAATTACGACTCAAGGCGAGCTTAATTTCGCCGAACAGCAGAGTATTATTGAGTCGTCCAAATGGATTTTTGAAACAAATCATAAAAGTATTCTAACGGATTGGTTTTTTAAAAATCTGCATAAAAAAATGTTCCAATCTGTATGGACTTGGGCTGGCAAAAATAGAAAAGCGAACAAAAATATCGGTGTCGAACCTCATAACATTTCTGCTGAAATTAAAAAATTATGCGATGATTGTGAATATTGGATTGAAAAAAAAACTTATGATTGGAGCGAAATTGCAGCGCGGTTTCATCATAAGGTCGTTTGGATACATCCTTTTGCAAATGGCAATGGTCGATTTTCTCGGATCTTAACAGATATTTTGTTAAAAAAATATCAGCAACCGCCATTAAGCTGGGGGCGGAATATTTATACTCAAGATGATTTCTCAACTGAATCGAAGCTTCGGACAGAATATATTTTAAGTCTTCGCGACGCTGATAATAAAAAGTTTCAAAAATTAATTCATTTCATACAAAACTAACGGACAAATAGTTGATATTTATTATTTAATGGGACGAGATGGCAAATATCTGTGTTTAAGCGGGGAAACCCAGTCTTTCGCAATAGGCTTACAAAGCCATTTTGTCAGGACTAACTTTTCGATTTTCTTATAAATCAGAATGACCTACCGTATAGACCCAATGATTTGGTTTCTGTCTGTTCAGAGGTTTGACAGGTATTTGTTGCTGTCAAAAATAATTACAGGCGAAAGTTTTTGAACTTTGGAGTATTTACCAAAAAAACAAAAGCAAAACCAGATATCATTTAAAGAGGTTGGAAATTAATCCCTTATGCTTTGGAACGGTATAGAACAGGAGATAAGATATGAAAAATGTAATCGTAGTATCAATTGCATTGATGACAGCCACAATTACACAGGCTTCAGAAATTCCATTTCAGAAGCTTGCTGGAAAGCACAAAATTTCTGCCTGCTCAGCAGGCGCTGAAGGTCGAATGTTGAGTGCTTTGCAAGAAGGTGGAAATGGAGCTAATCCGTGTGATACATTTGATGAGGTTGTGATTTCAGCTGTTGGAACACTCGGCTTTGTTTCACTTCACAAATCAGCAGATAAAGTTAATTCAGAGGTTAAAGTAGTCGAGGGAAAATCACTAGCTGAGCTTAATGCTGTTTTAGCGCGTACTGGACTAGTTGCAGCTTACGGAGCAAATTCTCAAGTGATTAATATGCCCGAAATGCAGGTTAGCTATTCAGAAACAGATACCAACATGACATACTCAAGTGTAACAAGTATTGGTGAAATCAAAACGTCTGTGCAAGTTTCATTTCAAGCAGATTCATCTGGTAAAATTTTAATGAGTATCCAAGATTCACAAAAATATTCTGGCGGCGACGGATCTGGATTAAACTTTACTGGAACAATTTCTCAGTAGTTACTACAGCTTATCTTTTATCATAAAAAAAACGGTTCCACCGATAAATGTGGAACCGTTTTTTGTTTTCTATCCTAATATTCTTTTAAAAAGAACGTGCTAAATTATTATTCGGGTGATTTGCCGACACTTTCGCTAAGTTCGATCATCTCACACGTTATTTCATTTAGAATTAGCGCCAACCCATTATGGGCTTCATTGAAATCGACAGGATGAACATGATTCGGGTCTTGAGTTTCAACCAAATACACAAGACACCTAAGCTTGTAAGCCAAAATTCGCAACTTCTCGAAATCAAGTTCGCTACTCATTTGCCACTGCCGACTAATGCTTGTGCTTAAATGATTTTTTGAAATTACCCACTACTAACCGAGTAGAACCGTAGAACCCAAGTTCAGAAAGAAATTGGTTGCGGGGGCAGGATTTGAACCTACGGCCTTCGGGTTATGAGTTTGTTACACAAAGTTTTGCAAGTTATTAAAGTTATTAGATAATTAAGTCTAATCAATTATTTAGAACGAAAAATCAGTTCGGAGAAGTTAGGTGAATTTCGGTCCTTTTTAGGGGCTCGTGGACCATTGGTGGACTATAATTTTGTTTTGAAAATTCTAAAAATTTAAAAATAAAATTTCAATTTTTTGATGATTAGAAAATGAAAAATGATGATTTAAAAATTGTCGTGATCATAAAAAAATCAAGTCACGGATTCGAGGCGAAGGCCTTCGAGTTTAACATAATACTTCGAATGTGGACCATCGGTAAACTGTCAGTGGGCGTTGGGGCCGCAATAGTCCACGAGCCCGAATTGTGACGAAGGCCATGAAATTGTGGACCGAAAGAGCGAAGGCCGAAACGTGATTTGGTCGGAACTTTTCGCAAATTTCTGATCCAGCATCGAACCCCCAAACGACAGGGGTGCCTATCTACCAGCTAAACTCTTTCAAAGAATGAACAAAAACAATTGTGCTGGCTCGATTTCTTCGTGACCACCCATACACAACGTATGGGTGGTCACGAAGAAAGCTCGCATAAAGAAGAAAGGAATTTTTATGAAGTTAACGGTGAGAGATTTTGAAATAATAGGTTTTGTACTAAGTATGAAATTTGCTTCAGTACAGAATATACACGGAAAGTTTTTTAGAAAAAGGCGGGACGGCGGCGTATCGGAGAGTGAATGGTACACAAGAGAGCGACTTAGACATTTGGTAGAATTGGGATATTTAAATACGGTTAGGTATAGATTCGAGCAAAAAAGTTATTATATCGGAACTAAACACGGATACGATTTGATTCGATTTAATCATTCGGACAATGGGACTGTTAAACCAATTGAAAGTATCGACGTGCGAACTTTTGATCACGACAGACAAGTTATGAAAAGTCGATTGTTGTTGGAAGAGTTTGAAAAGGTAAATAAGTGGAAAAGTGATAGGCAACTCAAGTGCGAATATTTTGAATACTTTAATCATAATGTAAGTCGAGATTCGACACCTGACGGAGTTTATCAATCTCTTGGAGGCAAGACAATCGCATTTGAGCACGAAATCGCACAGAAGTCTAAGCAAAGATATAGGCTCAAATTTGATCGGTACATTGAGTGCTTTCAACAATCGAACTCTGATCTTCGTCCAAAATACGATGTTGTCCGGATCGTTTGTGAAAAGCCGTCGGTCTATAAGTTACTAGTGGATTCGACGGCAATATATCGCGAGTATTTTAAAATCGAAATGGCTGAAGATTTTTTCGCTAGTTTCAAAAGGCCCGAGGTTATAGGTGGGGTAGAGGTTAGCGAACCATTTAGTATAATTCAGTAACCTTAGTTATTTTAGGAGGTAGCAAAGGTGAAAATGAACCAATGCTACTTCAGAATCGGATGTAGTCTTAAATAATTATTAACTTGCAAATGTCCCCGTAAAGGGACATAATGGAGGTCCGTGTGGATCGTAATTGGCTCACAGTGTATATATCGGACCAGGCCAGAAAACAAATCCTGGAATGGCCGCTGGAAATAAGAAAAGACTTAGGATCGATTCTAACGAAGCTTCAAAAGGGATTGACCGTTGGGTATCCGGATACGAAACCGATGAACACGGTGGCGCCTGGAGTTTTTGAGGTGCGGCTGAAGGATGCTAGTGGAATTTATCGGGCCTTTTATGTAGTTATGACGAAACTTGGGGTTGTGGTGTTTCATTCTTTTAAGAAAAAGACGCAGAAGACGCCTAATTATGACATTAAAACTGGACGATTGAGATTGAATGCATATTTACAGGAGCTAGAAAATGAGAACGAATAGAAAGAAAAATTCTGGAGCTAAAGGCACCCGTGAACTTGCTGAAATGCTTGGAATTGAATCGTCTGCCGATATCGCATTAATGGGTTACAAGGCGACTTTGTCAGAAATGGCATCAAAGGCTATCGCTGATTCTGGGTTAACCATTAATGAAATAGTTGAAAAGTCTAGTGTGGCTAGATCGAAGGTTTCTGCCATCAAGAATGGAGCTTTGAGTGGAATGTCGACTGATTTGTTTTTAAAAGTTATAACGGCAACAGGAGCGAAAATTGCTTTTAAATTTGTAAGCTGAGTTCAATACTTTCAGAATTAAAAAACAAGACAAAGTAGCAGTTTTCTCAACAGAATCTTGGTGGGCGCGGAACATAAGGGTTGGTGTTGATTTGTTAATAAAGCGGCCCGAACCCGCCGGGGAATACTTAGGAAAAGAAGTCGAAACAGCTTTAATCCGCCCTAGCCCTAGAACTATCTATTAACTGGTAGACCAGATGATGAGATGGGATTGGCAGGATTTAGCCGCGGCACACGCGCTTGAATCCATGAATTTAAGATTCCGTTTTCCTTGCCAAATTTCGTAATGGCTGCTGATACTACACCATCGTAAATGGCGCCTTGAATCTGAACTTGAGTCAGGGTCTGTTCATCAGGTTTCCCATCAACGCAAACTCTTTTGCTCATGCCAATAGTAGCATCAAGCTGGCTAAAGCTTTTAATGCCGACAGTATCTTTGAGAATTTTAAAAATATCCAAATTAAAGTCTCGAGTACATGTTGCCACATCGATTGATCCAGCAAACGAAGACACATGTAGTAAAATTAGAAAGAGTATTGTTTTAGTTTTCATCGTGTAAACTCCTTTAAGAAAGTTCTTACATTAAGTTATTGCAAAGCATGCCAACGCAATTAATTGTTTTATATTGAGACAATTTAAACTCAAGAGTGTTGCATTGGAGCCTATCGAAAGATTCAATCTACATCTGTCAGCTCTTTTTTGCGATAGGGTTGGGGGAACGGTCGTTCGAGTGATCGTAATTGCATCTGAAATTGTTTTTGTTTTGGTAGTTGGCAGGAGGCGCGATTTAATGCAAGTTTACTAAAATTTAGAAGCTTAAGCTCGATCTGACACTTTAGAGGGAAGCGCCTTCGAGGTCATTCTATAACCGGCGATATTGGCACTTATTGAATATAGTGGCGAGGTCCTGCAATGTGACGTTCCGTAGCTTTATTTTGACTAGAAAAGCATAGACAAACTGATTGTAGGTTCGGTTTAAGTATTGGAATTTATTCACTACACTCAAATCAAATAGAAGATTTTCGCTAATTATTGTACATAAACTGTCAGGAGAAAACATGGTTGAATCATTTCTGGCTAATTGGCTTCCGCTAATTTTGATAGTAGGTGGGCTTGTCGGTTTGTGCAATTTGGCTGCAAAACTTT
>JAYTTH010000047.1:0-2689 GCA_043745515.1 Pseudobdellovibrionaceae bacterium
CTGGGCTGTGATCATTCCCACCATTTCATCCACGATATTTACGTTACTTGTTTCTAGCTGCCCTTGTGCTAAATAGCCCGAGCCGTTCAGACCAGGACGAGTCGTGACCGGCTGGCCGCTCGACGGCGTTTGCATAAACAGATTTTTACCAACCGATTTTAATCCAGCTGGATTAACAAAGGTCGCAAGATCAATCTGCCCAATTCCCTGAGGCGTTTCACCTAACGAATGTATCACACGTACTTCGCCACCAGGCCCAATTTCGACGCCTTGGATATTAGATGGAACGGAAAGTTCTGGTTGTAAAATATTTCCGTTTTTATCTATTAATTTACCTTCTGGATCCTTTTTAAAAGCACCGTCACGTGTGTAGGCAACTTGTCCATCCGGAGTTAATACTTGAAAAAACCCACTGCCTTCAATTTGTATATCTAAGGCCCCTTTTGTAACCAAAACGTTGCCATTATCAAAATTCTTTTGGACCGCCGCCGTTCTTACACCCAATCCCGTTTGCACTCCGTTTGGTGAAAAGGAATTCATTCCTGTAGCGGTGCCCGGTTCTTTGGCTGTGTGGTACATGAGATCTTCAAACTCGGCTCGAGATTTTTTAAATCCATTCGTTGAAACGTTGGCAATATTATTGGCGATAACATCCATATTGCTTTGCTGAGCGGCCATACCTGTCGCAGCTGTATTTAAACTTTTTAACATTCAGTCCCCTTATGCTGTTGTTTTACCAACAACATTAATTAGTTTATCACTCATAGAATCATAGGCGCTTATGGCTTTTTGAGTGCTTTCAAAAACACGCTGAGTTTTAATCATATCTGTCATTTCTTTAACCACATTAACGTTACTGGTTTCAATAAATCCTGATTTCAATGAAGGATTCGCCTTGGCTATAATTTCCGCGCTGTGACCGGCTTTAAATCCATACATAGAATTTCCAGTTTTTAACAAACTGTCTTTATTGGCCACATCGACCACAGAAACACGAGCAATCAAGTCGGTTCCTTGAAAAATATCGCCTTGATCATTTACAGAAATAGGCAATGATCCGTTCAATGTGATTGCGCGGGCTTCGGGATTTGCGCCTTCGCCACCACTGCGCAGAACAAAGTGTCCGTCTTTCGTAACTAAGTGGCCATTTCCATCCATAGTAAAATTACCCGACCGAGTGAGCTTAACGCCATCTGGAGTCGCCACCTCAAAAAATCCATCACCGTCGATGGCCATATCGAGCTGATTTCCAGTTCCTTTAAGTGAACCTTGAGAAAAATCAGTAAACGTACCCTTCGAGTCTACGAAACTTTGATCGCCGCCCTGAAGATCATAAAAACTTTCAATACTGGCAGGGATTCTAGGAACTGGCATTCCGGTTTGTTCTTTTTCATGAGCAGTTAAATATTCATTAAATACTTGCGAGTCCTTTTTAAATCCAGGTGTGTTAACGTTGGCAATATTATTGGCAATCGTATCCATATTTAAACTTTGAGCCATAGCACCACTCAGGGCTGTGTAAACTCCTTTAACGCTCATCAAGACTCCCTTCTAGTGTCTCTCACTTTAGCTAGACCAATTGTAATTATCTGGTCTTTCAAACTCGGCCCTTCACAATTCCAAAGAGCAATCACAAGGCCATACAGACTATCGTCATAACGCCAACGCCTAATCTTATTTATTGTGTGACCACCTTGATGCCAGGTTGGGTTACTACATTTTTTTTGACGATTTGAATCTAGACCGCCAAACGAATGACTCAACTTTGAGCAAATTATCCACTACAATAAATAATGATGAAGATAGTGATTCTCATGATACTAACAATCAGCTGCTGGGGCGCTGTACCCGATCGTGATCCACTTTTACCTGGATCAAAAGAATCGCTTAAAGAGCGTCTTAAAAAATTAAGCAATATCGAAAATGATTTGAAAGCGAATACGTTGGTTTTTGATATTCCGGTTACCTACAACCAGCAAGTAGCCAAATGGGTTCAATACTTTCAAACTAAGGGCAGCAAATGGTTTCGAGAATATCTTGAACGCTCGTCGAAATATCTTCCCTTCATTCAAGATGAGCTTCGCAAAGCAAATCTGCCGCTCGATTTAGCATTTATGGTAATGATCGAATCAGGTTTTTCAACAACAGCTGTTAGCAACGCAAATGCAGTAGGACCATGGCAGTTTATCGAAGGCACAGCGGCTCGATATGGTCTTCGTAAACATTGGTGGCTGGATGAACGCCGCGATTTTAGAAAAAGCACAAAAGCGGCGATCAAATACATAAAAGATTTACATCAAGAATTTGGTTCATGGTACTTGGTTGCTGCCAGTTACAATATGGGCGAAAATGGATTGCGGCGACAAATCGAAAAACATAAAACATCTGACTACTGGTCGCTGGTAAGAAAAAATGCCCTACCAGAAGAAACTCAAAACTATGTTCCCAAAATTTTAGCAGCCATGTTAATTACAAAATCACCAAATTTATACGGTTTCAGATTCTTAGAAAGACGAGATAAATTGGAATATGACTATGTTTCAGTTCCAGGCGGAACCGATTTGGAATCTCTGGCGGATGCACTCGGTGTAACCCGTAAGTCGCTCAAGGAGTTAAACTCTGAACTATTGGTAAACTATATCCCTAAGCAAATTGCCTCACATACAATTCGAGTCCCCATGGGAGCCGG
>JAYTTH010000048.1:0-2680 GCA_043745515.1 Pseudobdellovibrionaceae bacterium
GTGATAACATTCCAATCTTGTTTTGAAATAAAATCTTCAAACTCTTTGATAGTATCCATTTCACAGGATGCCGGCGCTAAATCGGCATACGAACGATTGTAACTGGTGTCCTCGTTGCGTTTGTCCAGCAGGCTCATGGTTTTATAAAACTGCTCTTTGAACTCATTTCGAAGTTGAGTTTGTTTGGGTGTGCTGGGAAATAAAGAATAGAGCACACTTTGTTTACGAGCTAAGCTCCAGTTGGCGTCGGGACGATTCATTTCTTCGAGCCATTTAGTTTTATCTTTTAACGACGGTTTTGAAGCCGATGCAGAAAGGAAAGATTTAAAACCAGTTTCCGAAGCGTCTTTTGACTTAGCCTCGGCAATCAAGACATCGGCTTGCGGATGCCCTAAAACTGCTAGTCGCTGAATCAATTGCCATTTGATATCCTGATCTAAAGCTAAATTAGCAAGTTGAATCTTTCCCATTAACAAGTCTAAAACTTGAGTTTGCGATTCGTCAGTTTCTATTCTTCGAGCCCAGTTTGTAAGAAGTGTTTTTTTCCAATTGGCATCTTTTGAATTTTGAATTTCATTCCAAAAATGGCGCTCTAATGTCGTCAATACCTTTGTTCTTAAGGCCAGCTGGAGATCTGTTTTTTGCGGCATATATCGAGCAATAGCGCTCCAGTAGGAAAAAAACTGTTGAATAACATTTTGATTTTTTTCCTGTTTAAACTGCGCAGAAACCAATTTTATAAAATCTTCCATTTTAACTGTGCCGTCACGCAAATTTAAATAGACTTGGTTCCATAGCACGCCCCGGGCTTGGGCGCTTGAAATTTGAGCCAGGTGATCTTGAGCCCAGTGCAATTGATCCGGGTTTAATGACATTTTTATATAGGTTTGATCCGTGGCATTTGGGAAAACAAAATCAGGACAAGGCTGGGAAGACTTTATAGACAGGGTTTCTGAAGGTCCGTCTGCTTTCCAATCATCGATAGTCCATGTCTTTAATTTATTTCCATTGGTTTTGTAAAGCGTAATTGGCACACGATGGGGACGTGGTCGATCATTTGCTGTGGGAGGTGTTAGCTCAAATTTTAGACTTGAAAGTTTGGAACCTGCGCACTCGGGAGTTACTTTTATAGTATCGATCCCAGAATTTCTAAGCCAGGATAGACTCCACATTCGCAAATCAGTTTTTGACGCTTTTTCTAAAGACGCAATAAACTGAACTAGGGTTGTATTAGTGTAAGCATGGTCTTTGAAATAATTTTGAATTCCTTTTTTGAAATTCTTTTCCCCAATATAATAAGACAGTTGTCTTAAAACAGAAGCACCTTTGCTGTAGGTGATAGCGTCAAAGTGATTCACGGTGGCATTGATGTCGATTACATCGGTACTTACAGGATGTGTAGTAGGGTATTGGTCTTCAATATACGCAGATAGTTTGCCCCGTTTTTGAAAACTAGGCCATGCTTCTTTAAATTCAGTGGCATTTTCAGCGGCGTTAAAGGACATAAATGTCGCAAAACTTTCATTTAGCCACAGGTCGTCCCACCAGTTCATGGTGACTAAATCACCGAACCACATATGGGCCATTTCGTGCAATAGTACGCTATTCAAGTTTTCTCTTTCTTCGCGACTTGGGGCTCCTCTGGGAATGTAGCGTTCGCTATAATTGACGGCGGCAATATTTTCCATACCGCCAGAACTAAATTCAGGAACTATCAGCTGATCGTATTTTTTAAACGGGTAGGGATAAGCAAATTCTTTCTCGTAGAACTTGAATCCTTTTTTTGTGGATGAAAACCAAAATGGCGCATCTACGTATTTCTTTAGCGAAGCTCGAGCAAATAGTCGCAGAGGAATTTTTTTGTAATTGTCTTTCCATACTTCGTAATTTCCGGCGTGAATGGAAAAAAGGTAGGTACTCATTGGAGGCGAATCAGGAAATAGCCATTGGGTTTTATCACCAATTATTTTTTTACTGCTTTCAAGAGTTGTGAAAACAACTATCCAGTCAGAGGGGGCCGTTACATCTATTGAAAAAATAGACTTCAAGTCGGGCTGATCAAAACAAGGAAAAACGTGGTTAGCATCAAACGGTTCAAGTTTTGACCAAATGTAAACTTTGTTATCCTCAGGATCTTGAAATCGATAAATCCCCCTGCCATTTTTTGAAAAATTTTGCTTGTAGGTTGCTGCGATATGATTTTCGCCAGAAACCAAATCTATTTTCGCTAAATTAATTCTATAATTTTCAACCTTAGGAGTGACTGCTTTTCCATTTATTAATAATGAAATAATTTCACCACCTTTAAAATCAAGAAAAGTTGATTCTGGAGTTTCCATTTTAAAATGGATGTTGGCAGTAGCCGTATAATATTCAGACTTGGTTTCAAAGGCCATTTTCAAATCATATCTGGGGTTTGATATTGCCTGTTTACGATTCGCGGCTTCAGCCTTGGTCAAATTAGATACAGACACCGTTTTGGATGTATTATCAGTGGGTGTGTTTCTTGGCGTCGCACAATGAGTTAGGACAAGTCCAAAAATTAAAAACAGAGGGCCAAAAGCAAGTATTTTTAAGTTCATAAATCCCCTTCCTATGAATGAAGTAGGAGTCTATCTAGTAGATAGAACATGAGGCAAGACTTTACTCACTTGCCCGGAACTACTTTTACAAATTTGGA
>JAYTTH010000049.1:0-9922 GCA_043745515.1 Pseudobdellovibrionaceae bacterium
AACTTCTACAATAAGTTCTGTTTCCGAAATCAGTTGACGCTCATCAGAACTCGCACTCATAAATCCTATAATTTGACTGTAAAACGCACTTTGCTCTTCTAAGGGTTTGCTCTTACCGCGCCAAACGATGAAGGTATCGCGCCAAGCTAAAAAATCTTTGTCTCGCTGAAGTTCCAGAAAAGTAGATTCTGAATTTTCCTGGCTTTGAATAGCCAATTCGTTTAAATAAATGGCCGAATTCTTTTTCCAACTATCAAGCTCTGCTAAACAGGCAGTCAATTTCACGGTGCGATTGTCAAAGCCAGCAGGAAAAGCGCCCTCTTTTTTTGAATTCACAAAATTATCGATTATAACTCTCTGATTTTCCTTAATTGTGTCTAGCAACGCTTTGGCCGTATCTGATTTTGGATTCACTAGTCCGCTCAATAGTGCCTCACTGCTTGAAGCCTTAGAACCCACAGAGCAGCGATAAAATTTATCTTCTGAAAGGTTCATGTCTTTATCAAGTTTAGCTAGAACCGATCTTGCTTTTTGAATTTTTCCCATTTCACTTTGAATTTGAACTTTATACGCCTCGTATTTATTTATAAGTAGTGCTAACTTTGGATTTTGCTTTGAATATTGATCTTTGAGATCACCAATTCGACGTTTAAGTTCTTCTTTAGTTGATCGATAATCAATTTTGCCAGAATTAATCGAAGATAAGGCATCAGAATATTTTTTGATCCGTTGAAAATCACAAATACTTTTTAGAACCAGCTTTCTATGCTCGGGATTTTTTTCCATGTTAAAAGCATCATCATTGGTGAAATCAATTACCAATTCAACAACCTTGCTACCAACACCAAGAACCAGAGCCGCTGTTAAAGCTTTGGCGATTGGTATTTTAGAAAGGGCCGCCGTCGCCATTGTGCCGACTCGCAATGCAGGAAGAAAAATTGTGGCCGCCATTAGAACGGGAGCTAGGTTCATCGTAACTTCAGAAACACTCGATAGCAGGGTCACAAACCCGGTTGATTTTTCTTTATTGCTACACGAGGCAACAGATTTGATCGAGTTACTGATGCTTGAAAGCGAATTCAATGCCGTTTGGGCCGACATCCCAAATTGTGTAGGGTCACTTACTACCAAAGATTGATTGGACATAAATTCCTGAAGTTTCCCGGACGCCCCTTTAAGCTCGTCCACACTCTGAAACGCCGCATTTGTCGAGTCACTTTTACAATTGGAAGGGATCAAGTTTAGCTGATCTTTTAAAGTTTGAACTGAGTTCAGCAAATCAGCATGCTGGGATGTTTCCAGTGCGCACGTTTGTTCAAACCCAACAGCGGCCGGTGCCGGTGATGGGAGCGCTATCGCCGTTTGAGGAGCTGGGGGGTCTGCATAGGTTATCGAAGACGCTAAATAAACTAAACTTAGGAGCACACCTGAGATTTTGATTTGTTTCATACTACTTAAAATTGCAGGATTTATTCCCCTTTTGAGCCATTTAAACCTAACCAGACAGAGTATGGAATCAAAAACCAGACGGGTGACATTAATTGTTTACAGGTGCTTTTTAAATCCTATTTTTTTAAATTACCACCCTTGCCGATCTTTATTTTATTTGTGACTTTTTTAAGTGTAAGCACTTTCTGTCTACAACCTAATCTCTTCACGAGTGATCCCGCTTTGCCATTTGTAAATCTCGTGATTGTGATTCGCGCTAAGAACGCGCAGATTAGACGCTTCATTGCCGCCGCCAGCCCAAATAGGCTTGATATGATCTATGGACAGCTGCCAGGGCGATCCACATTTTTGCCCACTGAGCTTTACTTAAAGTCACCTCCAGCCGAACCGATTCATCTCTTTGGTGCCGGGTCGTAGTGGATTCTTTTAGTTCAAGGTTTAAAGTTTGGGCGACAATAACTTCGGATTCAGAAAAGGACTTTGTAGCTATATCGCATACCAGCTTTTCTTTAACGGCAGAATTTACTTTGGTACCAGATTTAGATTGCACCACACGGATAGCTTTCTGCACTAAAGTCACTTGAGTTAAATTCAATTCACCGGACTCAATCTTCAAAATGACGTCAGGCACATCCAATGACAATCTTGCCGCATCGATTCGCCTTTGCGCGCAGCCATTGGCATAGCCAACACTTTTAAATGTTCATCCAGCTTTTGGTTTGTTAAATTATTTAGATTCATCGGTTCACCTCATTTACTTGAGGCAAGCCTAGCACGGGTTTTAAAAACGGAATTTACATGCTGTTTGACTTAGTATACTTCGCATTGGACTAATCACCTATTCCGCTTTTATCGCGCATACTGCTTTGAGGATGAAAGAAGAACTCATTCTTATCCTGCTGACGAGGTTAAAAAAAATAACTTAGCTATAAGGCTTCAGAGAGCACAATTTAACTGTCAAATGAAATTTCATAAAAAATTGATTTTTAGAATCTCGTCATTGCGTAGAAAAATAGGTGGTACTTCAAAACGCACATAAGTTTTGTCCAAAAGTGGCGCCAAAAGCCAGTTGTTATGGACATTCAACAGTATACTTGTTAATCGAAGGCGCTGTTCCAGAAAGGCCCCTAACTAATAATTCGAGAGTACTAGGAAGGCTTCCTGGTCCTACTGATAGAGACATTTCATTGTATGGTCTAGCTATTACAGACATTGATTCAGCATAGGTTGGGAACACAGGATTTCTAAAAGCATATCCTTTAACAACTTCATACATTCCATTTTTTTCAAACTTCAGCCCTGAAAAAGACATATTAAATCCCGTTCTATGACCAGATTTATTTACAGCGTATACTTCAGCAGTATTGTTTTTTATATCAATAATTATATCTTCTTTAGAGCTGGCATTTCCCTTACATTGAAAAGTTGGATTTGCCCACGCAAATGAAGCTAAAAATAAAAATACTAAACTAAGTTTCATAAAAACTCCTACAACTTATATTGTTGAAACATTGCCGCAACTGATAACGGTTCTACTCCAAGGGAAACTTTTTTTAAATGTTAGTTAATTTTACAGTTAAAGTTTACAATTTGCGGAAGCGCACACGGTTTTAGACAGGGATCACCTTACCTGATCATAGGGCTGGATTTCTATAAAACATTAAAGACAAATGAGTTGGCTCTGGCGCTTTTTATATTTTTATCGCTTAAAAAGCCTTTGGCTGAGAACCTTACGCAGCATACCGTCATCGTCTTCGTCATAAATGTCCCCGACAATTTCTTCGATGATATCCTCTAACGTAACGATACCTATAATTTCCGAGTTATTTTCAACCAAAGCCATATGGGTTTTTTTATCCTGCATAATGCGCAAAGTACGCAGGATTCCCTCGCTCGGGATCACTCGGATAACGGGTCTAATTATTTTTTTCCAATTTTCATCACCGGACGAAATAAAAGTTATGAATTCTTTTGAATGCAAGATTCCTACAATTTCACTATCTGCATAAACTGGCAATCGAGTGTGTCCGCTTTTAATTACAAGAGATAGCACTTCATTCAGATTGAATTTCAAATCAACAACATTGACTTGTGCCCATGGAACCAATATGTCGCGAATTTTTTTTGTTTCGATATGAACTAAATTAATAATATACTGCTGATGTACATTTGATAAATTGGCAATATTAACAGACTCAGCGGAATCCGATGTGCCTAACAAAGATTGTTTTGGCCGTGTGACCATTTTTAAAAAAAACTGCGTCGATGCCTCTAGCAATTTCACAAAAGGAGACAAGATAGCTTCTGCAACCGCAATCCCATTTAAGGAACCCAGCGCAATCTTCATTGGATCTCGAAGGGCAAACGATTTAGAAACCAGTTCAAATACCACATTTAAATAGGTTAATGGCAAAACAACTATCAATAAAGAAAGCACCTTTGCCAAATTCTCTGACATACCGAATGTTTGAAGATAAGGTGACAGTTTTTCTTCGGCGCCCACACCGCCAATCGCAGCTGACAGGGCCCCTACGATTGTTATTCCTATTTGCAGAATCGACAAAGTTCGCTCTGGTCGTTCTCTTAATTTAAGTAATCGCATTGCATGGTTATTATTTTTAGCTAAGCCCTTAAGCTCGGGCCTAGATACACTGACAAATGCCATCTCTACAAGGGAAAGTAATCCATTGAATCCGATGCACACGAGGATGATTATTATTTCTATCATGACGATCTATTGTAACTTTGATTCCATCGATTAGGTACTGTATAAATGCACTGTTCTTCAAGCGTTATGTATCACGACTTTGGTCTGAAAAATCAATTTTTTCGAGTTCCGTTCAACATACGTCCCACGAAATCCCTGCGAAAAGCAAAAATTTTTGAAACGTCATTGCGAACAAAATGAACGGCAGCGAGCCAACCGATATACCCCAAAGGAAGCCGAAACTTCACTGAATCCCGCATCAATGTCCCTTCGCCCCAAGGAACAAACTCATGGGTGTGATGCCATAAACTGTAAGGGCCTTTAAGCTGCGTATCGACAAATTTTTTATTTGGCTCCCAGTCCTGAATAAGTGTCTTCCATTTTACTGGAAGGCCGTGAATTTTCAATCGATAGTCAATTTCAACTCCGCTATTCATTTCAGTCGAACTTATTTTAACAATATTAAATTTTAAACTGGGCGGTGTGATCGCTTCTAAGTTTTTTGCGTCGCTAAAAAACTTAAAAAGCTCGTCAGCTTTCATGGGCACATATTGTTCGGCCATAAAAATTTCTTGAGTGCCCACTTGGTCTCCTAATAAATCCTTGAAAGCCAAATCCAAATTTGAAAACTTAAAGGTATACCCAGCATCAAGAATCTTTTTAGGAACAGCTTTTTGATCATCAAATAATATCGTGGCCATTTCACCGAAAAGCAAGTTCAGCACTATTCGTGGCACTGAGGGTCCCAATGGACGATTTAAAGCGTGCGCCAAGGATCGAGAAAACTCTTTGTTTATAACCGGCTCAGGGGAGCATCCATTGATCGCGCCCGCTACTTTTTTATCCCAAGCATAGAGCATAATACCGACTAAATCTTGAATATGGATCCAACTTGCAAAGTGATTCCCGCTGCCAAGTGGTCCGCCTACGCCCGCTTTAAATGGAAATAACATTTTTTCTAAAGCGCCGCCTGTTTTGGATAAAACAAGTCCGATACGAAGTTTAGCAATAGTGGCCCCCGAGCTAACTTGTGAAAAGGAATCAGCCGCCAATTCCCATTCATGACAAACCCGAGACAAAAATGAAGAGTCGCCGGCACTTTGTTCGGTCAATGTTTCACCTGGTTGATTTCCGTATATTCCAATTCCGGAAGCACTCAAATAAAATTTTACCGAGTCGGTTAAACTCTGGTTTAAGTTTCGTGTACTTTGAACTCTTGAGTTCAGAATTTCGTCTTTTGCTGCTTTAGTCCAACGCGCATTTGCAATGCTTTCCCCCATCAAGTGAAAAACAGCATCTACTGAAACGGATTTTGGCAAAGGTGATTTTCCTAAATCTCCTTCCAAAATCTCGCAGGGAAACGGCAATTCTCGAAGAGCCTTGCTGCGACTTCTAGACACCACAACAATTTGATGGCCCTGCAAAAATAGTGCTTTTCCCAGCTCTTTCCCAATTAACCCAGTCGCGCCTGTAATTAAAACTTTCATACTTTTCCTTTTTTCATTTCCTTTTCCGTTCCAAGTTTCAAATCAGTATTAAGGCCGCGTTTATAGGTTTCAATGGCTCGTATGCGGGCTTCGGCATGATCAACCATTGGTGCCGGGTAATTTTTGGTGTTCCACTCGGGTACCCATTTTCTAATATAGGCATAGTCAGGATCAAATTTTTCAATTTGCGTCGTCGGATTAAACACTCGAAAATATGGAGCGGCATCACACCCTGTGCCGGCTGCCCATTGCCAATTTCCGTTGTTCGCTGACAGATCATAATCTAATAGATGGGCCGCAAAAAATCTTTCTCCCAAATACCAATGAGTCAAAAGATGTTTTGTTAAAAAAGAGGCTACTACCATGCGCACCCGATTGTGCATTCGACCCGTTTGAGCCAGTTCCCGCATTCCAGCGTCCACCAATGGATACCCCGTCTGTCCAGCAGCCCATTTATCAAATTCTGATTTTTTATTTCGCCATTCAATTTTTTCATATTGAGGTCTAAAGCACCTTTTTTGCACTAACGGGTAATGCCAAAGTATCTGCATAAAAAAATCTCGCCAAATGAGTTCAGAAAGCCACACGTCCGCATTTTTTTTAATAGCAAGAGCCACGCACTCACGAACACTTATTGTTCCAAACCGTAAATGTAAACCCAGCCCTGAAGTGCCGCTGTAATTGCTTGGAATATTTCTAGTCGCCTCGTAGCTTTTTAAAAGATCATCGGACACAGCTTTTGGTGGCAATTCAAAAGCCACGGTCTCAAAACCCATTTCTTTTAGTGAAATCATCTTGGACGGTTTTGAATATTTGGCCAAATTTTTAAAATAGGGCTCGGAATTTAAAGATTTATAATGTTCCGGCTTTACATTTGCTAGCCATTTTTTTTTATAGGGCGTGTACACAGAATAGACCGAATTCTGATCAGTTAAAATCTCTTTTTTTTCAAAAATGCACTGGTCTTTGTATGTTAAAAATGAAATCCCCTTTGTTTCTAAAAAATCATGAATACTTCGATCGCGATCCCGAGCATTTGGCTCGTAGTCATGATTGGCAAATACACTTTCTAAACTGTATTCCGTCGCCAATTTTTTAAATATCGCCAGCGAGTCTCCGTAGTATACGCTCAAATCACTGCCCATATTGTTAAGTTTGGATTTAATTTCTGCCAATTCAGCGTGAATAAATGAAACCCGTCGATCTTTGGGATTTGCCAAAGCGTCCAGAATAGCAGTGTCAAAAATAAAAATCGGTAGAACATTTTGCTTACTTTTTAGGGCTTGGTGCAATCCAGTGTTATCTGAAAGACGAAGATCCCGTCGAAACCAAAATAATGTGAACTTTAACATAATGACCGCGTTTTAAGTTTAAATTGCCGTAAACTTCATGTACCATAAACTGATATGTCGGATGTTACTAGTAAAAAATTAGATCGGATAAAAAGCGGTATTTTTTCTCGAACTGTATCGCTCGCAAAATTTTCCATAAATGCTGGTGCCGGTCTTGCGGGACAAGGATTTGGCAAATTGTTTAATAGCCAAGCTGACAACGAAGTTCAGTGGAATGATTTTATCGCCGAGCAAGCCGAAAAATTCACCAAAGAAGTCGGCGAACTAAAAGGCTCAATTATGAAAGCAGGACAAATGCTTTCTATGTATGGTGAACATTTTTTTCCACCTGAGGTAAATAAGTATTTCAAAACTCTCCAGCAAGATTCCCCCGCCCTTAGATGGGAAGCGATCGAACCAATCATTTTAAAATACCTGGGTCCTGAAAAATATGCAGAACTCGACATTGACCACGAACCTCTTGCCTGCGCATCTCTTGGTCAAGTTCACAAAGCCACCATTAAAAAAACGGGCGATGTAGTTGCTGTCAAAATACAATATCCCAATGTCGACAAAGCAATCGACAGTGATTTACGCGCCATTAAGACCTTTATTCAGTTTCTAAAAATTATGCCAAAAGAAGCAGCCTTGGATTCTGTTTTTGAAGAAATTAGAGAGATGCTTTTACAAGAGAGCGACTATGAACAGGAAGCAAAAAAAACAGAACTATTTTATTCCCGATTGAAAAACGATTCCCGATTTATAGTTCCCAAAGTTTATCCTGAGTATTCAAACAAACGAATTCTTACGTCGTCATTTGAGCGTGGCCTTCGAATTGAAGATTCATTGATTCAGTCTTTATCGCAAGAACGTCGGAATCGATTGGCAGAAAGTTATTTGGATTTGTACTTCCACGAACTATTTATTTGGAAAGACCTTCAAACGGATCCTCATGCTGGAAATTACAAAATTAGACTATCCGCCGACGGCAAAGACCAATGGGTGCTTTTTGATTTCGGCGCCACACGCAGTTATCCTGACGCTTTTTTAAACGCTTATTATCGCATGATAAAAGGTGCGCTAATTAGCGACCCTGCCATGTTGCGGCTGGCCGCTAAAGATCTTAATTTTATCACCGATACTGATGATCCAAGTTTAATTGAAAAATTTGAAGAATTTTGCAATCAAACAGTTGAACCATTTCTGAATGCAGATGACCCTAGGCAAAAGGGTACTATTGACAGTGATGGCAATTATGACTGGAGAAACAATGATTTACCTCAGAGGTTGTCCAAACAAGTATTAGATATTCTGAAAAACTATCAATGGCGAACACCACCCAGAGAAATTCTATTCCTTGATCGCAAAACAGGTGGCGTATTTATTATTTTATCACTTTTGAAAGCGAAAATGAAAGCGCGCCCGTTGATTCTTAAGTATTTAGAATCCATTTCCTAGAAGAAAATTATTTTAAGTAATTATTTATTTTTTTCTTTGTTTTGGCGTTGAATCCATTAATCTTTTCAAGTTCTTTCCAGTCTTTGTCTAATAACACCAAATAAGGAATGGAATCAAAACCCAGCAATCCCATTAGTTTTTTCTTTTTATCCCAAACAATAAGATTCTCCTGGGGATATTCTTTTAGAAACTGCTGCGCTTTTTCAAACGAATCATCCAAATTTACACTAATAAACAGTATTTTTTTCTTTTTCTGCGATTTAATTTTAGCTGAGTAAAAAGGGAAACTTTCTTTGCATGGATCACACCAGCTGGCCCAAAAATCAATAAAAATCAAATCAGCTTTTTCATTTTTATCAAACGATTTAGTTCCAATTGATTTTAACGATTCAATTTCTGCTGGATAGTCAATTTCGGCAATGGCTGAACTTAAAATAAAAAAAATAAAAAAAATTAGTTTCTTCATTTACTCTCCCCGGGTGCGATCATAAAATTCATCCAAATCTAGGATTGAGGCTTGAAAATCTAGCTTTTTGATTTCATGGTCAAAAGTAGATTTCAAATGGGCCGTCAAAAGTGACATTCCAATTGAATCTTGAAATCCAATGTGTCCCCATGCTTTGAAGCCATCCAAAGTTTGATTTGGTTTTTCAACAAGCTCGAAATCGGTCTCATTAATTTTTACAAAGCCCCAACTGTTTTGATTTGTCGAAAATACGCTATAAACGGCTTCAGTAACTGAAAGCTGTTCCCACAATTTCCGAATCTGATTTCTTGGTTTCCAGTCGGTATCGGGAAGCAAAACGATATTTTTTTTAGACCAAACTGACTTGGCCTGCATTAAAGAATCCGGCCATTCAGTGGTTTTTTGAATGAAAAATAATTCCAAGTTTATGCTAGGGTTTTTGTTTTTGTATAGACCTACCCAGTCTACTAATTGGGTCTTTTCAGTCCGAGTCACAATCATAATTCGGCAAGGAATATCGGAAACACTTTCAATTGCAAATTGAATATAAGGTATTTCATACCTAGGATTGATCATGATCTCTTTGGCATTGGGATTTCCCATACGAGTTCCCAAACCTGCGGCAGGCAATAAAACGGTCAGTGAATTAGTACTTGCTTCGATTCTCATTCTTAGTTATCCCATTGCCATTAATGAACTGGTGCTATGCGATCTTATCCTATAATCATAACGAACACACTCGAAATTGTATTCGTTCTGTTTTGGCCTTATCACCTGATTCTAGAATTTATGTCATCCATAATGGCAGCGATCCAAAACAACGTTTTCTCGTTCAAAAAGAATTCCCTACAAATCCCAACCTTTCTCATATCATTTTTGATACAAACACTGGATTTTCTGGAGGTCTAAATCGGGGCCTTTCGGTCCTATATGCCTATACGGTTGACTAAGGTTAGTGGTTTGAGTAGTAAAAGTAGTGGCAAAACCAAAGTACCCAAAAACGCTGTTAGAGTTCGTTGCGCAG
>JAYTTH010000050.1:0-2678 GCA_043745515.1 Pseudobdellovibrionaceae bacterium
CTTTTATTTATCTTCATTTTTTTCCCCTTATTACGATCGGATAAATGTAACGGAGACCTCGAATGATCAAAGCTAAAAAGCAGCTTCAATTAGTCATAATTGGGGCGCTTGGATTTATAAGTATTATTTCATTTCAAAACTGTGGTCCGATTAAAACGCGCGCACCTAGTGATTCGTCAACAGTAAATGGAAACTTCAAATCTAAAGATGATTTATTCGCAGAGGCAGCGTCGACCCAAATACTTGAGTTTTGTGCAGGCGTGACTACGAAAGAAATAGTGTTCAAATTGAATTTCGGTGATCCCTTGGTATTAGATGTTCCACTTTCAAATGGCTGTGGCGGCCCAGTAAAAGTGAGTCGACTTTTTATTTCAGAGAATCCCGCAAATTTATTGGTTAGATTGCCGACTGAAGACTTAGCATTCTCGGGAAAATCTCTTGTTTTAGAGCCAGGTAGTTTGGAAGATCATCTTTTAGTATCAAGTGTGTACAATTATGGAGAAACAAGATTAACGTTGAATTATGGTATGACCTTCCAAACAAAAACGGTAATTGTTCCTGTGAACATAATTGTAAAGATTGAGATTCCAAAAGGGTCATCTCTCATCTCGGATAAGAAAATCACGTGTCTTCCCGAAGGACTTTTGCCTGAGTCCTATTTCGACGCTTTTCAATTTAAATATGATGAAGCAGATCCCAAAGTAGGCCAATGGAGTCCATGCACAGTTACAAAGTGTGCCGATGGGTACTACTTCAATAGTGCTGGGATTTGCGAATCGATTGCGCCGCAAAGCACGTGTTTGATAAATGGGGACTACAGCTGGGGGTCATCAACAATTCCAAATTGTCGTGGTCACATGGCAGGGGCTATCGATCTTGGCGGAAATGCCACAATCGATAACGTAGCGTCCGGGTATCGAGGCGTGCTAAAGCTGGCTTGTGAAATGGCTGAAGTTGAAAAAACGGTGTCACAGGAAATCGGCAAGTCAGTCAAAATAAAAATTACAGAGCCGACAGTCCGACCGGACTACAGCATCGGCATTGATCCTACAAAATCTACCTCGTGTCAGCAATCCGAATTCAAAGGCTGTTTGGCGTTTGAAGACTTCATTTCGCTGAGCGGGCATGATTTCACTTTTGACGTTCCTTCAATTGCCCATGGAGACAATATTTTTGTAAGGTCCTTTTCAAAACAAGATCCTAGTATTTCGAAAAAACAGGTTTACGCTTGTTTGAATGGCACTATTCGCAATTATTTTGTAAGTGAAGATTACAAACTACCGGGAATTAATATTTCAGTTAAAAATTTCTATCAAGAATCGGGCGAACGGGACCTAGTCATTTCTCTGTGGCGAGCCGAGCATTTAAAAACTTGCCAAATCGATGTGACCACAATTAAGGGCGTTAAAGTGAGCGAAACCGCAATTGTCGGTCCCGGAACCTACAATTACAATTTGGCAAACGATGCCATCACGTCTGAAGATGGAGACGTTTATATTTATTGCACTGGTGATGAGAGTGCGCGTGTATTCACTATTCCCTACAACGGCTTAAAAAAGTAATTTGTCGAATCGTCTTGTTCTGAGACGATTTCAATGAAATTTTTGCGTCAAAAATAACGTAAACTTAGTTAATTTAGTTCTGGCTTATTTTTAAGAAAAAAATCATATAGGCCTAAAGTCTAGCTTTAAATTGCCGAAATAAGAGCGTGCTGTTGATCAGCACAGGCCTTAACTAAGAGTACTCAAACCCCTTATAAAGGAGTGTCGATGCCAGGTCGACCGGATATCTGAAGAGCCTCAAAGAAAAAGATCGAAAATTAACGAACATTGGAGGCTCTTGAATGCGAACGTCTTTCAAACATAAAACTGATAAACAAGTCTTAAACGTGGAGCTTTTGGAATTAGCTGACCATCCAGAGACAGGTCCGCCTTAGTGTAGCTCGAAAATAAAATGCTTAAATTAAAAAAGCTCTGTTAGAAACAGGGCTTTTTTAATTTAAAGTATGTCTTCGAAGAAGGCGCCTCGGTGGATTTTTTTGTCGTGGATTTGGATTTCTAGTATCCATCGGTTGGGTGCTGCGGGTTTTTCTATTTCTATAAGACTTCCTCGAAAGTGAACTTGGTGAGGAAAATCGCCTAATCGGTGGCCGCTGGCTCCTTCTGTAATGAAATCGTAGCCCATTTTTTTTGCTTCTGTTTGGGCATAGTCGTAAAGTTTTTGGCCTGAAAGATTATCTTGTTTCCATTTTGTTTTTACTTGATTAAATAATAGTTTGGAAGAGTCGCACAGGCGCTGCAATTCGGGGTTGGATCCTACTACAAATGTTTCGCCGTAGTCGCATTCGTGGTCAGCTAGAATTGGTCCCAGATCGAAAAAAAATATGTCGTCTGGTTTTAATACGATGCCGGGTTCTGAAATTTCGGAATAGGTTTTAAGAGTGTTTGGGCCGAATCGAATTTTTGGAGGGTGCCAATTTTTTCCGAAACCGTTCTTATTCAATTCTATTTTTGCTTTTTCTGAAGCTTCAAATTCTGTCATGCCCGGGCTTATTTGTTGTGCAATATGCCGTAAGCAGGATGTTAAAAAAGCTTGGCCTTCGAGGAGCTTTTTTTCCGAGAATTTCTGCCCGTTATTTTCTATGTTAAGCATTGACCCTATTTACCTTTAAAGGTTAG
>JAYTTH010000051.1:0-9864 GCA_043745515.1 Pseudobdellovibrionaceae bacterium
TCCACTCAACCGCTCCTGCGGTAGTCATATCGGGCATCACAAACCGAATTCCATTGTAGTCAGCCACTTCGTAATCATTAAGGGAAGGAATTCGCCAAGAAACCGTCAATGGATTTGAACTTGTTTTTGCTTTTGCTAAAACGTCGATTTTGGGATCGTTCGAGGTCTCGTTGAGGCCTTCATAACAGGCAGAAAGCGCTTTGATAGCGCCACTTGGTTGGGTTTGATAAGTAGCAGAATTACAAATTCCTGAACCATCAGTCGTATGGACCCCGGCCGCTTGACACCAATTTAATGTTTTAGAAACAACCGAGCTCCATAAAAGTCCCGTTCGTTCATCACGCCATACTTCGCGATAAATTCCACTGCTTGACATATTCCCAGCTCGAGTAACAAGTTTCCAAGTGCCTTGGCCACTGTTCCCCTTATCTGATCCCACCCACGTAGCATTGAAATCAAATTTTGTAGAACAATCAGCTATTCGATCAGCGATTGTGCCTGATGTCCCACAACCAGAGTTCCAATTGAGTCGCAAGACTCCGTTGTCATTGATTTTGGAGGCACCTTCATCATCAGAACTGATCAAAGGAATCGATCGATAACCGGCAGGTAAATTAGATTTATCACGGTAACTCACTGCTTCACTGCTGAAACTAATCTGGGTAATATCAGCACTGTGATGAGCTGCGCTTGCCCAAACACCTTCACCTTCAAAACTTCCCATTACATCAAATATTTTTACACCATACTTGATATTTTCTGGCGCTAAATCTGTATCCACGCTGTCATAGGCCTGTGTAAAAAAACAACTTCCTGAATTATCAGCCACGCACACTTGGCCGCGACCTCCAAAAATAGTATTGTACACATACCAAGTGGGCGCCACCGCGATTTTTGTTCGGCAAGTTGAACTTGAATCAAAGCCCACAGATCTAGCATCGACGCAGTCCAAAGACGAGGTCTGAGAGCTACTAGAGCTCGATAGTGTAACCGATCCACTAGGTATATCAAGCCAACAGCCTTTTAATGAGGTTGCCGACGACGTACAACTATTACGACCACCATCAATTGCGTCGTACCAATATTTTGTCGCGCGCGCTGTACAATTGGCACCAACTTCACCGTCTACCGAGCAGTCGACATCGTTGATAGACGTCGAATTATTAACTCTAGTATTTACAACATCGACCCAACAATCCGTCATCAATTTTGTTGGACTGTTCAAGGTACAAAGCGCTGACCTTCCGCCGTATTGCGAGTTATAGGCGTAATAAGCAGAATTACTGGCTGCTGGAATCATACAATTTGAATCGTACTCGATCGCACATTCATTGGGCAGACTAGTTACAAGTGTGCCATCTATCCCTAGCAAATTTTTACCTGATCGAATTTTTCCACTATTAGCCTGGGTCAAATTACTTTCTAAAAACGAAACTTTCGTCTGACCATCATACCACCCAGTTGGAATTGAAATCGTTGCACGGCCATCTGCGCCCAAAATAGATTTCCCTAAAATCGATCGTCCACCAAATTCATTGCTGTAAATAAAAGATCCAATTTTATCAACTAAGCAAATATCTTGATTTAAGTCGTTCGGCTTGCAGGATCGAATCGCGCTTAAGCCCGTATTCAATTTAGAATCAAAAGAAACAACCGACGCAGAACAACCCATGAAAAGAATTAGATTTACAAAACCAACCACTGATAAAAATAAAGAAAAGTAAGGGGATTTGAAACTAACTTTTAATAAAATAAAGTTTGGGGTTTTATTAAGCATCTCAATCACCTATCGTCATTTTCCGACCACTTATTAAGACCGGCAGAACAATCAATTTTAAGGCCAGGTTCACTATCAAATTGATTAGGGGCGTGTATTGTTTTGAAACAAATTTACCAAGACGGGACGTCGACTCAATACGACTTTTATTAAGCGATTCTAAGAAGTATTTAATCTAATTGCAATAATCTCGAAACTAAGCAAAAGTTTGAGCTAATATGAATAGTTCATTGCCGATTTTGGATTTGGGGACTGATTTTTTTTCTTCGGTTTCTGGCGGTCATTTTTCAAATCCCAAATTAAGATATCGAAATCAAAAACAAGCCGCCTTCCTAGGTCTGGATAAAAAAAACGACCTTGAATGGCTAGAACATTTTGGCCTATTCAAACCTCTTGAAAATAATTTACTGAATCCTTTAGCCATGAAATATCATGGTCATCAATTTCAAAATTACAACCCAGGCATCGGTGACGGACGTGGTTTTGTGTTTGCTCAATTCTTTAAAAATCAGCATCTTTTTGAACTGGGAACCAAAGGTAGCGGACAAACTCCGTTTTCCAGACGCGGCGATGGTCGGTTGACTTTAAAAGGGGCCATTCGCGAGCTTTTAGCTACAGAATTTCTAGAGTCACAGCGGGTTCTTACCAGCAAAACCTTTTCAATTATCGAAACCGATGAAAAGCTTGAACGTCACGACGAACCGTCTCCGACCCGCTCTGCTGTTTTGTTTCGTTTGAGCCGTGGACATATTCGAATTGGAAATTTTCAATATGCTTTTTACCATCAAAATCGCGAAAATATTTTCAAGCTTGTCGACTATTCATTGAAAAACTTTTATCCCTTTGTGGTGATTCCGGAATCTACTAAGCAAAAAATCGAATGTTTTTCTGAGAATGTCACTCGTCGTCTTGCGGATCTCTGCGCCTCTTACATGGTCGCCGGTTTCGTCCACGGAGTGCTTAATACGGATAATATGAATGTTTCTGGTGAAAGTTTTGATTATGGTCCTTATCGTTTTTTGCCGCATTACGATCCCTCTTTTACGGCTGCCTATTTTGACCACGAAGGACTTTATAGTTTTGGGCGACAACCTCCCAGCTTTTTATGGAACTTGAATCAGCTGAACCAGTGTCTTTTATGGGCGGCACCAGAGGCCGATCTTAAGGCTCTAGAAGATAGGTTTGCTATCTATTTCAATGTTTATTTTTCGGCCCGTTTTCTAAAAAAATTGAATCTGAAACCCGCTGAAAATTCTGAAGTAATTGCTGATTTTCTTAATTTATCCCCTGATTACTATGATAATTTTGATTTTCCTGTGTTAGAAAAAATCCAATTTGATTTTCTAAAAATGTCAGAAATATCTAATTCTAGTTTTTTCAAAAAGGTTCAAACGGCTATTGATCTATTTTTCAAAGACTTACAAGAACAACCTTCAAAAACCTTTGAAACCGCATTTTTAGAAATTGTTGAGTGGAACCAATCTGCAAAGCCGGTCACTTATTTTTCCAGCGAAACATTGCAGTTTTTATCCGATAATTTTTTACCAATTAAAAAATTGACAGAAAATCAGATACAACTAAGAAAGCGAACTTTATTGATTGATGAAATTGAAAATATTTGGACCGAGATCGCCGATCATGATAACTGGCGACCGCTTTATGACAGAAATTTAAAACCCTGATATCTATTGCTTTTTTTCATCCGTTTTTGCGGGTTCCGCAGACTTGTGTTCGCCGCAATCACAGTCTTTTTTTTCTGATTTTTCAATTTTACACGAGCCGTCCTTACAACCGCCGTGTTTGTGTGCACACGCTCCAAATACCAAAGTCATTCCCATAAAACATATCATCGCTAGCTTTTTCATTTTAGCTCCCTATTTAGTTAGTCTACGTTTGATTTTAATTATTTCAAGTGCAGAAATTTTAGGTAACGCTAAGGACGTCGGACGTGATGACTCGAACGCCCTTTTGCTTCAGATCGTCCCAGCGAAATTCAACTTTATCACTAGGTAGTTTGTAATTTGGGCACATATCACGCACCAATGTCATTTTATATCCAAGCTCTAGCCCATCTGTTGCTGTTTGAGTGATACCTAGGTCAATCGCATTTCCAATTACATACACTTCTTTGATATTTTTAAATTTTAAATACTCATCCAGAACTGTTTGCTCGCCTTTGCCTTTATCAAAAAAAGCACTGCCGGTATCAAATATCGGGTTCATTCCTTTTTTTACTACATAGCTGAAATAGTAAACATCAAGCCCGGGATGAAAACTTGCGCCGGCTGTATTTTGAATACAGTGATCGGCCCAAAGTATTTGGCGATCATGATGCAATTCAATTTTATCTTCTACTTTTTTGCCCGGATTGTTCGAGGCAAAAGCATGGTGCTGAGGTTTGTGATAATCTTGGGTAGCAACAACAGCATCGAATTTTTTTCCAGAAAGCCGCAGCATTTGATTTACATGGTCTACAAAATCATAAGATTTAATGGCCGGCATCGGACCCGATTGAAAAAAATCATTTTGTAAATCATGAACTAGCAAACACTTCACTAGCTTAGTGTATTTAAAACTTTTAGTTTTTTAAATATTTTTCCTGAATCTCTGCAATTTCATACTCAAATGAGGACATAAGTATAGGGTAACGACACCATGTTTTGGGGTCTAGTGATTCGTCGTCTAAATGAAACGCCGGTGCGTACCGTTCTCGTTTCCATTGATTTCGCGACCAGAGTTTCAAAAATTTGATCGTGTATTTTGCTAAATCAACCACAGGTAGCGACGGAAAATCAACTTTAAGCACTTCAACTATATCAGCCGGACGCTGTCGGTCCCGAATAAATTCCTTTTCAATAGCATTTAGGATATCGTAGGGCATTAAATCTGATTCATCTGTCTGCTGCATTTTTGAAGGCCTTAGCTCGGCCGTTGGAGGTTTAACAAAAACATATTTCAAGCTCAGAATCGATCCCACCCCAACTGGACCTGTTTCACTAAACCAGCGAAGCCACTTATTTAAAAAAGCTTTATCGACTCCGGCAATAGGACTCAAACCACCCGACGTATCGCCATCCATAGTGGCATAACCCACAGCCGCTTCAGAGCGGTTACTGGTCGCTAGCAACAGAGCATTTTTAATATTGGCAAGCATCCATATCCCGGGCGATCTGACCCGGGCTTGAATATTTTGTAAGGCAATATCGTCTTGTTCCCAGCTCAATTTTCTTTGGATTGCGGTTTCAATAATATTTTTATAATTATCTTGAACCGCGGCTATGCTCCAATCAAAAAAACCAATATCGAGCTCTTTTGCCAGCTCATGTGCGGCTCGTTTAGTTTCAGTCGACGAGTTTTCAGAACTTTGATAAGCAGCCGTAACCAGGCTTTTTACGACACTCTTGATGTCCCATTCCCCTTTAAAAAGAGTCGCGGGCAAATGTCGCAATTTTTTAGCAAACGATTCCCTACCTAAAGACTGATAGGCCTCTGTTAGCGCTTTGGTTGCAAGTATCGTTACCACTGAAGAGTCAACTCCCCCGCTTAGAGAAATTACAAACCCGTTCGCTTTGCTTTTTCTCAGGTAATCAAAAAGCCCAAGACATTCAGCACGGTAAAACTCTTCATTTTTAATGCTTTCAGAATTTTCCCAATGAGGCAATTCAGCTTGATGCCGAGTCGGTGCAAGAAATATCCAATTAAAACCGACAGAGATTTGAGAGTTTTCTTCGGCGCCTAGTTCAGGCATAAAGCTGGACGTCTGCAATCTTCGAATTCGATTTTCTTCGACATCAATTACGACATCAAACACATCAAAATCCTGAAATGAAAATCGAGAACTTTCTAAAACCAATTGCCCATTGCTTGCGATCAATGCACCGCCGTCAAAAATGATTCGCCCGGACTCGTTACCCAGCAAATTTGAATACAAATAGGCAACACCAAAAGCGCGCGATCCTTCAATTACAAATCGCTTTCGCACGTCTTGCTTTCCAAAGGCGAAATGAGAGGCACTAGGGTTTAATATAATATCGACACCCTTTCGGGATAGGCTAGCGCCCACCCTTTGGGCCACCCACGCTTCTTCACAAATTTCTAATCCGATTTTAATCCCACCGATTTCAAAATAGTAATCGCCTATCGGCACTGATACTGAACCTGCCGGAGATTTCAAAGTAACCGTTTCGAGCGCTTGATTGTCCCACGGCCGAAACCAGCGATTCTCATAATGAACACCGTCGCCCGCTAAAAACTTTTTGGGTATAAAACCGAGTAATTTCGTATTTACAACAACTGCGTTGACATTAAAAACACTGCCTTTAAAAAATAAAGGAAGTCCGAAGGTCACAGTTTTATTTTGAGTAAACGGCAAAAGATCAAACAAAATTTCAAGCGACTTTTCCGCTACAAATGGCGAAAAAAAGGCATCCTCGCAGCCATAACCCGAAATGGACAGCTCGGGAAAACAACTAATTTGAACCCCTCTTTTATCACATTCAACTAACGCCTGTTTGATGTTTTCAAAATTGCTGATCCAAGCTAGCGGCGTTTGGTTCAAACTGATTGCTGCCACTCGCACATTTTTCATTTAAGACTCCAGATTTTTTAGCTTCGTGTTCATCATATCTTTTAAAAAAGAAAACTCAATCGCAGAGAAGGATTAAGCACAGTTACTTTTCTTGTTTGGGCAGTGACTTCGCTGACTCCATCAAAATATTTTCTATACTCGATATTAAGGAATGTGAATTGAAGTCCGAGCAACATCCAATTGGCCCAACTATGGTAAACTGTAATGGCTCCATAGTACCCTGACGGATCTCGCCATTCTTCGCTGGTATCCAAATTTAGTTTTTCTACCGATTTGGTTACTGGTCCGCCTTCAATTAAAAGAGGACCATAGAAAAAACCTACATTGGGAAAAACAGACTCACGCTTTGATCGGATCGTGCTAGTGCTTGATTGAACAGAATAGTTTACTCCGATTAAATAGCGCGCGCCCACCATTAATTGCAGGCTATAGTCATAAGATAAAAGCTGAGTATCTTGATTGCTTTGAGTTTGGTTTTGGGACTGAACCTGATCGGTTTTTGTATATTGAAAATAGTTTAACGAAGCGACGATTTCGCTGTGAGCCATGAATCCATTAAAAAGAAGCGCCAATAGAAGGTATATTTTTTTCATCTAGTAGAGAGATTATCACATTAGGAGCCACAGAATGAGGCTTTTTAACTAGAATCACTCCAACATATTGCTTGGTGTTATAAATTTTTTTTGACTCTTTCTTTGCTCATGTGATTGAAGATCCCATGCGTTTAGCTCTTTTAGTTTTTACTTTAGTTTCAGTGTCGATCTCCAGTTGGTGCGTTGAACCCTTTTCTGGTTTTATTATCCAAAACGGCGGCCAGCGAATTCTTAAAACCACCACCATTAATGTCATCCTAACTGCTGAAAATGATGATGTAAAAATTCAACTCTCAAAACTAAAAAATAATGATTTTATTTCTGGGTTGGGCACGACTTTAGCTGCAAACTTAGTCCGAATTGAAACCATCGATTTTGTCGGATTAAACAGTTTTTTAGGCCTATGGATGTCACCCATGGGGATATTCCAAGTCCAGGATTTCAGCAGTTTGAGCCTCTATGCCAATGGACAAAGCCAGACATCATCACGATCTCCTCACGCTTCGCTCAACTATTCCATTACTCCGGGCTCTGGAGCTTCGTGGGTGTTGTTTTTAACTGATGATAGTCAAATCTATTACTCGAATCTTACGGTCGCTGATTCAAAAGCATCCATTCGTTTTTTTGACACTCAAACTGGCGCTTTCCAGAGAGAAGTAGCACTTAGTAAAATTTCCCGATGAGCGTTTTTGCTCCTACTGAAAAAAAATTGTTCTTCACTAAAAATGACGCAGACGATATTCGCTTGGGTGACGTCGTTAACTCTGAAGCTCAGCTTGAAAATTTAAAAAATCAAATAGTAATTCTTGGTTATCCGGACGATCGTGGTATTCAAAATAATGGTGGCAGACTGGGCGCTAAAGAAGGTCCCACCGGGATTCGAAGCATACTGTATAAACTGGCCTCAAGCTCCGTTTTCAAAGGAAGAATAGCCGATATTGGCGATTTCAACACGCATTCCAGCCTGGATGCCGACCAAGTTTTTGTGGAAAAAGCCTTAACTCTACTTAATTCAAATCAAAATGCACTTCTAACTTTTGGTGGGGGTCATGATTGGGCCTTTTGCGATATCAGCGGATTTATCAATCGGGAACTTAAACAAAATCGACGTCCTCTTGTACTTAACATCGACGCCCATTTAGATGTGCGATCTGACCGTAAAGGGATCAACTCGGGGACTCCTTTTTACAAAGTATTAGAAAGATTCCCCGAACAATTCGACCTGTACCAAATAGGAATTCAAGACTACTGCAATTCTAAAAAGCACTTTGATTATGTACATTCAAAACCAAATGTAAAAATATTTAAAAAGGACGATGTCGACACGTTGGGAATGAAAGCAATAATTGACCAAATTATAACCAAACATAAGGATCAACCGGTATTCTTGAGCTTAGATATCGATGCCATTGCGGCTTCAGATGCGCCTGGTTGTTCACAATCCTGGCCGGATGGTTTGCCATTTCAGGATATTAGAATTTTAATTCAAGGATTAAAGCTATTTTCTAACTGGAATCACATGGGAATCTATGAAGTGTCTCCACCCTTGGATGTTCAAAATATCACCCAAAAAGTCGCTGCTTTGTCCGCTTACGAGTTTATTAATTTCAAATTAGGGCAATATGGACTTTGAACCCAAAGGATTTGGAAGCGACAATCATGCAAGTGTTCACCCCAAAGTCATCGAAGCGATCATTGCAGCCAATGTCAATCATGCCCACAGCTATGGAATGGACGCGCTGACCGAAGGAATTGAAAAAATAGTTGAAACGCAGTTTGGTAAACAGTCCAAAATGTTTTTTGTGTTTAATGGCACGGCCGCAAATATTTTGGCCTTAAAATCCTGCACTCAAACATTTCAGTCGGTACTGTGTTCAGATGTCGCCCATATCCATGTTGATGAATGTGGCGGTCCAGAAATTCATGGCGGCTACAAGCTGATAACTATTCCATCAGTCAATGGCAAATTGACCCTGGAAAGTTTAAAATCCCATTTGATTCGGCGGGGAGATCAACATTATTCGCAAGTTAAAACGGTTTCGCTGACCCAGCCTACCGAACTTGGCACCTGCTATACAACGGCAGAAATAAAAGCGATTTGTGATTGGGCTAAAGCTGAAAACCTTTATGTGCACATAGACGGGTCTCGTTTTGCCAATGCGTGCGTGTCACTGCATAAGACATTTTCCCAAATGACGACGGAACTCGGGGTCGATGTTTTGTCGTTTGGAGGCACAAAAAATGGTCTGCTAGGCGCCGAAATGGTCGTTTTTCTGAATCCAACTATAGGTAACGATTTTAAATTCTTACGTAAACAGTTGGGTCAACTGCCGTCAAAATCTCGATTTTTAGCAGCTCAGTTTGAGGCCTATTTTAAAAATGAATTGTGGAAATCAATAGCCCAATCCAGTTTAAATTCAGCGCGGTTGTTTTCAAAGGAACTCACCTTGAAAACAAAAATTGTCCCTGAATACCCAGTTGAAAGTAATGCTGTATTCATTAAACTTCCAAAAAATTGGGTCAAGGAACTCAAAAAAGAGCGGTTTTTTTACGTGTGGGATGAAGCTTCCTTTGTTTGTCGAATCATGTTTTCATGGGACTCAATCGAAAGTGAAATCCATTCCTTCGTTGATCGTATTGCTAAAATGGAAAAAGGACAAAGTGAATGAAATACGAACCTATCCATTACCACGATTATCTTGGACTTGATAAATTACTAAATAGCCAAAAACGACGTTCCGAAGAATTTGGCAAGCCCGCCCATGAAGAATGGCTTTTTATTTCTGTTCACCAGGTCTATGAGATTTTATTTTTTCAAGTACTAAAACAAATCCAATCCCTATTGCCACTCTTTAGTAAGCCCGCAATCCCAGAGCGAGATATGGGAACAATAAATCACCGAATTG
>JAYTTH010000052.1:0-9841 GCA_043745515.1 Pseudobdellovibrionaceae bacterium
GGAAAAAGGCGCCATCACCTTTGATTATGGAAATAATATTCGCGCCAGGGCACAGGAGCATGGATTAAAAAATGCATTTGATTTTCCAGGATTTGTACCGGCCTATATTCGACCTCTATTTTGTAAAGGCAGTGGACCATTTCGTTGGGTCGCGCTTTCTGGGGATCCTGGTGATATCCATGTGACTGACCAAGCGATGAAAAAACTGTTTCCTCATAAAAAACATTTAGTGCGCTGGCTTGATATGGCTGCAGAACGAATTGCTTTTCAAGGTTTACCTGCGCGAATTTGCTGGCTTGAATATGGCGAGCGTGAAAAAGCAGGATTGATGTTGAACCAACTTGTGAAAGAAGGAAAAGTAAAAGCGCCGATTGTAATTGGACGCGATCATTTAGATTGCGGCAGCGTAGCTTCGCCCAATCGTGAAACAGAAGCCATGAAAGATGGCAGTGACGCTGTGTCGGATTGGCCGCTGCTTAATGCAATGGGTAACGTGGCTTGCGGCAGTACATGGGTTAGTTTACATCACGGAGGCGGCGTAGGCATGGGGTATTCGCAACATTCTGGCCAAGTGATTGTTGCTGACGGAACAGACGCTGCCGCTAAGCGGTTAGAACGTGTGTTAACATTTGATCCAGCGATGGGGGTCTTTCGACATCTAGATGCCGGTTATGAAGATGCAAAAGCAGTGGCTAACGAGCGCGGCGTAAAAAGTTTGTGGCTGTAATGAAAAATCAGAAAAACATAAAATTAATTATTATGGCCGTTATTTTTATTGGAATAGCGGGCATAAGTTATGCACTTTTTTTCCGTCGTGATTTTACTCATATCGGCGATCGTGAAATTGAAGCTCGCAGAGAACTCACAACGATTGTGGATTTAATTTTAAAGCAAGATTCGCTGGATGTGGATTTAGTGAAAATTAAATATCATCCAACCGGCGTTCTTAAAAACGTCTATGGAGTGGTTAGATTGTGTCATCCCAACGGTCACAATTTAAACGTCTTGGAATTGCCGGACCCACCAAAATTTCATTCGTCTATAATTCGCAATAAAGCCGACATTTCAAACTTCTTTTCAGGATCAGCGTGTTTGTCTCCAGGTGAAGTTCGCATCTATGCGGTGTTTCCGACTCAGGACAAGCGAATTATGGGCTGGTATATGAATTTAAATAAAATTATGGGATCGTTTGCGCCCCAATAGGTATTTTGTGGCTCTTTACCCGCTGCAATTGCGAATGAGCAGATTCATAAATTGCTGTTAGAAAAAAAACTGCAAACCTGTTTTGATTCCGTTGCGTTTGATTTCTGGGTCGTTGGTGGTGGGGCTGGAATTTTTTTGTAGTTCTTCGAACCACAGTCCGAAGATTCTAATGAATTCAAAATCTAGGAAAGCGCCTGCTTGGTTTTGATACCCTGTGATATCGCCAAAATAGGGATCATTGTAGGGCAAAAACGATCGGTGATAGCCATTGATACCAAAATAGGGGCTTAAGTAGATTTGCAAAGACACTTGATAAAATTGGTTTCGCGTTACGGCGGTGGGAGTCAGTCCCGTGAAGGTGCGAGTTCGTTGTCCGTAGTGCAATGTCAAAGCGCTACTCTGAATGGAATCACCCCAAATTCGAAAATTGAAAAGTCCAGTAAAATCATTTTCGCTTTCAGTTTCACGTTTTTCATATTCTACAGAGACCCCGAACATTTTGGCATAGGCGCTGGCTTCCATGCTGCCAATCGTGTATTCGCTGGTTCCAGTGGAAAGGGCTTTTTTATAGTTAGTGTTGGCGCCCAAAAGACTGAATTCAAATGGGGATGGCGCATTCATTACCAGCCACAAATCCATAGCTCGATTGCGGTCTTTTTGAGCTAACCAATCTGACAAAGTCCATCGGGAACCTTCTCGCTTTTTTGCACGCTCAGAGAGGTTAAATTTTCCGCCAGAATCTGTGGTTCCAGCGATGGCAGACAAGCCAAAAATCAGATAAAACGTCAGAGCTGAAATCAGCACTATTGAATTCGGGTTTTTGATATTAACTTTTTCCATCATTATTTATTGTAGAGGCTCAACTTATAAATAAGAAGATGTTGCAAAATAACACCAGTTATTAAACAATAAGGCGGGTATCAAAAGAAAATCTTGGAAAACTGAATCATTTTGATAAAATGGAGCCTTCGATGTCACCTGAAATGGATTTTTTAAATCAACATTATTACGTACATGACTTGAATCCAGTTCTGCTTCCTATTTATGGCAATGTGGGCGTTCGCTGGTATGGCCTATCCTACATGGTGGGATTTATTTTATCTTATTTTCTGATTAAGTGGCTAGCAGACAAACAGAATATGGGACTCACCGGTGCTATGGTCAGCGTTTTTGTTACTTATTGCGCGATCGGTACCATGGCGGGTGGGCGATTGGGCTATTGCCTTTTTTATTCGCCAGACTTATTTGTTAAATTCAAATCAGATTTTCCATTTTGGGGTGTGTTGGCTGTAAATGAAGGCGGCATGGCCAGTCATGGTGGTATGATCGGTATTGTGATTGGAGCTTGGTTATTTGCAAGAAAATATGGAATCAGCACGCTTTATTTATTGGATCTTGTTTGTCTGTGCGGACCAGTCGGCGTGTTTTTTGGTCGTTTAGCTAATTTTATAAACGGCGAACTAGTCGGTCGCCCAATTCAGAGCTTTGTCTCTTGGGCCGTTAAATTTCCTGCTGACATATTGTCTTGGGGATCCGGTGACAAAGATAAATTATTAGCATTGTCAGATACCTTTCAGCAACTGGGCGGAAGTTCGGACCAATGGAAAACGTGGGTTGAAACAATGGCCTTCAACCACGATGCAAAAAACAGCGTCTATAATTTTTTATCTCGGCTGATAGAGGAAACTCAGCATAGTAACAATAGTGTGGTCAAGGCATTGGAACCACTTTTAGTCCCCAGGCATCCCTCACAATTGTATGGTGCTTTGTCTGAAGGCTTGATTGTTTTCCTGATTCTATTTTTATTATGGCGAACGCCCAAAAAGCTGGGTTTTATTGCTTCGACATTTGGTCTTTTGTATTCAATAGCCCGAGTGTCGGACGAGTTTTTTAGAATGCCTGACGCGCATTTGGGATTGCAACTTTTTGATTTGTCCCGTGGTCAATGGCTTAGCATAGGGCTGGCCTTGATTTCATTAACCTTTGGTATTTTGTGGAGTCGCACTGTAACGGTGATTTGCCCAGGATGGGGACGACTGGAATCTATTCGACTGTCTCGTAAATAATTATGAGCCATATTAAATGTATTGTAACCTTGAGTTCGTTTGAAGATTCTGCCGGCTATCAATTGCAAACGGTTGAAATAAAGGATTTTTCAGATTTATATCAGTTTTTAAACCAATCTGATTTACGGGCTAAAGTGCAGAAGCTTACCTTTTCTGGTGACAAAGCTGAAGGAAAAGCAATTTCGGTTATTGTGGATTCAGTGGTTAAGAAGTAGTTTTTAGAAAACACGAATCATTTGCCGACAATCTTAAAATAAAATTGCGGGTACTGCTTTAGGCAGATATAGCTATTTAATCGCCTCTGGGTCTTGATAAAGGAAACAAAACACAATCTTTTATGTTATCACACACAGTAAGAAATTGAACGAGGCGTTCGATTCCAAAGCCCCAGCCGGAAATAGGTGGCATACCGTATTCCATAGCCATAACGTAATCGTCTTCTTTTACCATGGCGTCTTGGTCACCTTTGTTTTTACTGATGGCCTGGGCTTCTAGGCGTTTGTTTTGTTCAATGGGATCGACCAGTTCAGAATAGGCGTTAACGATTTCTACTCCGTTTACTACCAATTGAAATCGATCGGTCAATTCGGGATTGGCATCACTGGCGCGGGCTAACGGCGACAAATCAATGGGATGCGAAATTAAAAATGTTGGCTTGATTAATTTGGGCCGGCTTACGCGTTTGTACAAAAGATCGATCAAGTTACCACGGCCTAATACACTTAAATTGTCTTCTTCTAAATTTATTTTTAATCGCTTAATTTCTGCAAGCAAAGTTTCCGCGGTCGGAAAACTATCGATATCCATATTGATATCGCCTTTGATTAATTCACGAAAGGTAACCGTTGGCCACTCTTCAGACAAATCAATCGTGTTTTCACCCAGCTTAACCGTATGACTGCCGGCCATTTTACTGACGATATGTAACATCAATTCACGAATTAGTTTCATGTTGTCTTGGAAATTCCAGTAGGCCGAGTAGCCCTCGACCATGGTGAATTCCTGCAAGTGATTAGGGCCGATACCTTCGTTTCTGAAACAACGAGCGATTTCAAAAACATTATTGAAGCCACCTACGATCAATCGCTTTAAATACGTTTCGGGAGCAATTCGTAAATAAAAGTCGGAATCAAAGGCGTTATGGTGAGTTTTAAATGGGCGCGCCAAGGCGCCCGAAGCTTGGGCTTGCAAGATCGGAGTTTCCACTTCGATAAAAGTACGATCTTCTAAAAAACGTCGCACTTCGCGCACGACCGTTGTCCTAAACAACATGCGATCGCGTGTTTCAGGGCTGACGATTAAATCTAAATAGCGTTGACGATACCGAGTTTCAATATCAGTTAATCCATGAAATTTTTCAGGAAGCGGGCGCAAACATTTGCCCAAAAATGTAAACTGTTTTACTTGAAGTGTTTTTTCATTTTTCTTGGTCGTAAAGGTGATTCCCTTAACTCCGATAAAATCACCTAAATCAATCATTGATAAAATTTCGTCGTATTTTTCTAAATTGTCGGCCTTAAGGCATATTTGATACTTTCCATAAACATCTTGAAGGGACGCAAAAGTAAGCTTACCAATTTGGCGAATCGCCATGAGTCGCCCAGCTACCGAAACCGGCTCGACTCCATCAGCCAGGGCACCGGCTTCGACCAATGTGTGCGATGTCTGATAGCGATCGGGATACGTTTGAATTCCTGCGGCCGATATTTTTTCTAATTTTTCACGTCTGACTAGTTCTTGTTCAGAAAGCACGATCGACTCCTTAAATAGATAACCCAACCCGATGGGTTACTATGTCTGGAGGCTAAAAGTCACGTTTTTTCAGCCTTGGCCGCGCCCGGCTTGAAAGCCTATTTAACTCTAATTCCTATAGGTACAGTGGCGGTTGCTTACGTATTGGGATCCAGCCCAAGTTGGCTGCGAATTATTTCCACTCAGAGAACCGGTGATGGTACCGAGCACTTTTGCGCCGGCATCCCATGCATAAGGCGATAAATCCGAACAATAAAGATTAGAATCAGGTAGTGTTGATGACAGGGACGGGAATGGACCCGAACCAGAGGCAATGATCGGCGGGTAGATATTCACGGATCCATTTAATTTTAAAAATTGATTGTCTAGAAACTCGGTTATAACCCCTTGTGAAGTTGTAACTGCATAGTAATCAAAGTTTTGAACTAGAATATTTCGAAACATGCTTATAGCCGCATTAGGCCCACTAATAGAAAGAATCATATTGTTTTGAGTCTTTTCTATATAGGAATCCCGCAAGTATAAAGTGGAATAACCCTGCAGCTGAATAGCAGGGCTTGAAACAGAACTGCTTGAAATATCCAACTCTGAGGCATCATCAATGCGTGAAAAATAAGTGGGACTGGCAGAATATACTTGTATCGGCCGACCACCGGAACCTACATATTTAAATCCCCTTAAAGACACTATTCGTGAATCTCTTACTGATCCGCCATCAAGATCAAGTCCGTAAAAGTTATTTCCGCTGACAGTCATCGACATATTAGTAATCGAAATGTTTGAAGAATTGAAGACGTAAAAGGTGCTGCCGGTTGTGCCACCCGCGCTTACGTTCATGGATACCCCATTCACAAAGACACTTCCCGAAGAATTGTATACAGAAATTCCTTTGTTGACAGTCGAGCTAGCATCCAAATGAAAATGTGAATTGTTAATTTCTGCTGTGTTCGTAAGTCCGTTGATTTCAAAAATGTAACCACCGGTGCTCGATGAATTGGTAACAAATTTTATATTGGCTACTAGGGCCGGGGCGATAGAATCATTTATTATAGTTCTGAAAGCGCCGTATTGAACAAACGTTACTGTTTTATCAGCGGTTCCGACAATTTTTAGGCCACTGATAGCCAAATTTGTAGCGGCCAATGTGATCGTCGCATTGCTGGCAAGACAATTCACACGTCCAGCCACGGATGTAAGCGATGTTTGCGCCACAGCGCCAGAAAACACATGGTCACAATCGAGGAATGCAACTGGCCCGTATATTTCAAACGGGTTGAATCGGATATCCTGATAACTGCCATTAAGCTTTGAGGTAAATCGATAGGACGTAAAAAGTTTTGCTTCGTTGTACGACCAATTAAAAACGTTTCCAGCCAGCAGGGAATTGCAGTTGCTGCCGTCTGATTCTTTAAAACAGTCAAGGGTGGCCCCTGTCGGCACAGCTAAGGTGATAGGAAGTGTGGCACCATTAACAAATTCATGCGAGCCTATATAGCCAGCGTTGCCAAAGTCAGGCAATGCCCCAAAGTAAATAGAATTCGCAGCCGAATTGACGATTGAAAAACTTGGCCCCAGCCCTTTCAAACTTAAAAAGTCAGATGTCGCGCTAATTTGAATTCCCACATCTAAAGAATTGGGCTTAAAGTAAAACGTTTTGTAATAATCGCCGTCATTTAGAACAACCGTATCTGTGCTGCCACCGCAATCAGGAAGATTGTAAAATACGCCCCTTAATTTGTTTGCCAATCTTAGTTTAATAGAAATTCCTGTGGGATTAAACGTCGGGACATTCAATCCACTTTGATTCATTAATTTAACAGTAATTTTAGCACATTTTCCAACTTCCAAATTGGAGTCCATCAAAAACAAAAAACTGGTCGGCAAGACGTCGCCTATCGCGGCGTTGGCAGTCGATGCATTTACGATAGTGTAGGTACTTAATACCGCAGCCGGACCTGTTACTGTAAGATTCCGGGTGAAGGCCCCTGTATTAGGTGTCTGAAAATAGTTGATTCCAGTTTCAAATCCTCCAAAAATAGCTGTCGTAACTGTGCTGCCAGCATTGCATGTTTCTCGATTTGTTTTCGCAGAAAAAATGGAACCAGAAGAAATAGACAGGTTAATAATGCCCGAATTTACCAATGGGGTAGTTCCGTCGGCTTCAAACGTTTGAACTTTAAACGGATAGCAAACTTTGTTTGCAAGGGTATTTGGCAAATTAAATTTTAGTACTGGCTTACCTGTGGGGAAGGCGCCATCACTATTGTATTTTACTTCTGCGGTGGATAAAGGAAATTGAAAATCGTATTGTGTTAACGAAGTGTTTTTAACTTTCATAAAAAGTTGACCAGAAGCAACTGATAATCCAGCTGGAAGTGTGACCGATGTGACTAGAGATGGTGTTAGCTAGCAACTCGGATCCTCAGAATAAAATTCCACATCAGCTTGAGACGGCAGCGTTATAGTGAGCGGGTCTTTCACAGGATAGGCGGGACTATTGCCACTGCCATCACTTAAATAAGTTTTAAAAAATATAGGCAAGCACTTTCCTATGGTGATTGGTTTTAAAGTTGTATGTGTGCCATTTTCATAGTGTCCAAACGAATAAAGGCCTTCCAATCGCAGATATGGGCCATTGCTATGAGGGTCTGTAGAACCGCCCCCACCATCACCCATTTGTGGGCCTTTGCAATTGTTAAAATAAGAGGTTGAACTAATGGCTGCTAAAATAGAAACATTGACTGTAATTTCTTTTCCAGGTGGCATTTGAATATTTCCAGTTTCACCCAAGAAATAAGGCGGAGTGAAACCATTTAATAAATTGTCGACATTCGATGCGCCGGCAATTTGTGGGCAGCTAGTCGCAGAAGCCGGCTTTTTCATTCCGTAAAGTCGCACATAACGACTGCTTCCAGACGGCACATCCAAAGTAATATTTTCACCTTTTGCTACTGATCCCGCAAAGACTCCGAACGTAAAATGGTTGGATTTGTCTTCTTCTTTTTCACAATAATTATTTCGCATTGTATCTTCGGGGCCACCTATAAAAATAAGTAAGCAATCTATTTTATCATAACTAGAAGGCGGATTCGACGTATCAAAATTAGGCTTAGAAGATATGGTTCGGGTCGATTGCTTTTGTATAGGAACCGTTGAAACAGACGAATCTGGGAATTGTATGACGAGCTTGCTATTACTCGATTCTGCTTTTCGAGTGCAGGCTACCTGGGATGCCATAATTAGAAAAGCTAAGCAGATAGTTAAAAGCAAATTAAAAAAAGTAAGACGTTTTTTTGAAGTCATATTTATTGTTTCCATACTGGTACTAGTCGGCCATTTTCGAAATTAATTTGAAGAGAAATTTGAAAATCCCATTTAATTTGTTGGTAGGTCGATTAGAACGGTCGGTAGTAGTTCATTGTGAGAATTTATAAAAATTGACTAGCTGTCGTTTTTTTCATCGTCTATTTTTTTTACATTTTTTTAAGAAATTCGCTAAATTAGTAATTTTGACTAAAATCTAAACAGTTGGTTAAACTCTGTCTTTGTCTATTTAGGTATAGCTTGGAACGATTCTTCCAGAGTAAAGGTACGAATAAAAAATAGGAGCCTGTGTGAGAAAGCTATTTTATAAATATATTAGTATTATTTTGATTGCGTTGGGCGGTTTTTCGCAGCCTGTTTTGGCCGCTGATGCCGATTCAAATGCGCCTCTAAATTTAGCCTATGACGAAGGTTTTGATCCCAAAGATCCTATGCATATTGAACTTTTGAATATCTTAGCTGGTATGCCCAATATGCCTGCACTTTCCTCGCAGATGTCTGACTCGCAGTTTTTTAGACCTGCGTTCGGACCTACCTTGTGGCGAATGCTTTTAAAACCAAATACAATGAAAGTATTATTTGAAGGACAAGATGGAACTCATATTGCCGAAGGCGCTGGTTACACGGCCACTGCCGGTTTTGGTGGACGGGCGCAGGATGTGGCGCGCTGGCTCGGACAGCGGACGGGTGCTGGGTTTATGAATTATTCTTTTTATACGATTACAAAACAATATGGCTCGTTTGATGTTCCTTTCATCGATCGTTCAAATGGTCAGACGCAAGTTCGCACGAGTAGTTTTGTCGATGCCCAAACGTGGCTTTTGACTCAGGATAAAGACAGTTTAATGGCTCAAAAGCGCAACGAGCTTTTGGATTGGATTATGCGGTATCATAGCAAATCGCTTCGGCTGGTGGTGCTCTTTGGCGCGGCAGCGCGAGATAGCATCGGATCGCTGGTGGAAAGTAAAAATGGCCAACAAGGAGTCAATACTCGTGTTGGCACGCGCTGGAGTTTGGAAAAGCTAAAACAAATAGAAGTGCCGCTTGGTAAATTGGTCAGCTCTGGATCGAATCATACGGCCAATGTTTTGTTGAATAGAGACGGAAAAGATCTTTATGAAATATTGCTAGGTCGTCCTTTGGATTACAAAGATGAATCACAAAAAGATTTCAAATTAGCGCTGAAACTTTTGCAGGATAAAATTAAAGAAATCGAAAGCCAATTGGCGCTGACAAAAGGCGGTCTAAGCGGCAGCGGATTAGTTCACCCAGCGCAGCTTGGCGGTTTTAATTTGGACGAAATGCAAATTGGTTCGCGCACAGGCCGATCCTTAGAAGGTTTGCCGCTATCTGATGGAACCAAAGCCGGAAAGATCTATGTCGTAAATTCACCTCACCCAACAGTATTGTCGAAAACAGAACAAGAACAAGGCAAGGCTGCCGTTGCTAAAATAATAAAAGAAGCATTTGCTGGAGCCAAAGCCTATTTTGATAAA
>JAYTTH010000053.1:0-9825 GCA_043745515.1 Pseudobdellovibrionaceae bacterium
CGTTTGATTCAGATAACGATGTCTATATTCCTAAGCGCGGTGATTTTTATTCCGAACGACATAGTGACTTTTATCAATTGGACATACGCATAGATAAAAAATGGATCTTTGATGATGAAATTTGGACTCTGTATTTAGATATTCAAAATATTCTGAATACAAAAAATCAGGAGTCTATCGAGTATTCTTTTGATTATTCACAAAAAGAATTTATTTCTGGCCTTCCACTATTACCCGCTTTCGGCGTAAAAGGAGAATTCTAATGAATACGTATTGCAACCTCACTCTGTTTGTCTTTTTAGTATTTCTATCGTCCTGCATGGATTCTAAGCTTCCTAAATATGTTGAACTAAATAGTTTACGCGTTTTATCTTTGATTTCAGACAAGCCGGAAGTTCAGCCAACAAATTCGGTTACTATTACTCCTATCATTTCGGATATAACTGAAACGTCAACACTGTCGTATCAGGCAGTTGGCTGCATTGATCCTGGGGTGGCTTTGGGTGTAGAACCTACTTGCACAAGCAATCCAACAAAGTTGAGCTTAGCTCAAGGAACAATTACGTCAGCATCGAATTCAGACATGGCCCAAAATTTCACTGGAACGGCGCCCTCTTTTATTGTCGTAATTCCAACTGACACTGTAATATTCAATCAAAGATCAGACGTTGAAAAATACAATGGTCTTACTTACTTAGTGGAATACAAGCTTACTAACTCAAAAAATCAAACTGTAACCAGTGTTAAACGTATTTTAGTAAGCAATAAATCGAGTGCTGAACAGAATTCAAATCCAGTAGTTACCCAGCTTCAATCCAATGGCACCGCTTTGGGCAATAATGATTTTCCAACGGCGGGTAAATTTAATATCAATATTCTTTTTAGTGCCGATAGTATCCAGACCTACACTTTAAAAAAAGAGGATGGCACTGCGCAAAGTCGTTCTGAAGATCTGACTACCACTTGGTTCATCACCGATGGATCCTTGAAGTATTTTAGAAGTTCCAATCAAGAATCCAATGTGTACACGGCTCCGGATGGAGTATCGCCTACTCGTAAGAGTTTTCTAATTTCAATCTCGCGGGACTCACGGGGTGGAGTGACTTATAAACGAATTTGTGGCGGGTGCTAGTATGAAGGCTTTTTTTATATTTTATTTTTTCATTAAAGCTTCAGCTAGCGCAAGTGTCTATTGCGAACATCCAGATGACTGCCCCCCCGCTATCAATCAGCTTCAGTACAAAGGGAAACGTTGTACTGCTTTTTTAGTTGCACGTGATTTAATCGCCACCAATTTACATTGCCTGCCAGATCACCTGAATAAGGAAAAACAAAAATGCGAGGGAATGACTTTTGTTTTTCCTAAATCAAAAAATCACCAGCCTGAAACCCTAAACTGCAAATCAGTAGAATTTTTATCTGAACCCTTAGAGCAGCACTCTACCAATGTGGATTTGGCAATACTACGAACAGAAGAAGCTACTAGTCGGGAACCACTTAATTTTTCACAGGAAGGTTTCGAAAACGAAAAAGAATATACAATTTACAAAATTGATCCGGATCAAACGACAGGAGGAGGCGTCGTAATTAAATTAAACTGCGAAGCTATTCAAAATTCAATCGTTAATCCCTATTTCACATCTGATAAAAGTCCTATCGTCAATTTTATACCTTGTCATGTAATTCCCGGAAACTCTGGCTCGCCGATAATGTCATCTGCAAATGAAGTACGCGGAATTATACATTCTAGTTCTGATGGCAAACTTTATCAATTGTTCGAAGATCAACAAAGAAAAATGGAAACAAAAATTTTTACGGCCTTTGGAACAAGCTTTTCCTGTGTCCACCTGGATCTTTTTTCGTACCCTCGCTACAATCATTCAGCCTGCAACGTGAAAATTAGCAGTCAAAACTCTAAAGAACTTGAAAAAGCGAAAAACGAAGAGCTATCTGATAAAATTAGCAAAGTGGTTAAAGACGAGTTTAATAAATTTGGCGAAAAAATGAAATCTTTAAAAAATGAAAAGATGTATGTTTTGCAGTGGAAATTCGGTCCTCAAGAGAGCCAACTGGATAAAAAGAATTTTTTTAATTACGCGCCGATTTGCTACAATTCAAAATCTTTTAAAGAAGCGAAAGTGGATACTCTAAATTTGGAATTGTTAGAAATCGAATTGAATAACGATATCGACACTCGCCTTCGATATAAGTTTAACCTCAAATCTAAAATCGTTAAAAACAAAGTTTTTATGGAAATGAAAAGTGAAACTAAAATGCGCGTCGATATGAATTATTCGTCTGGCCTAAAGACGTTCTCTATCGATACCTGTAAGGATCAACCTTAAAGGAATTGCCCAAAAATCAATTTCCGTCATTAAATTAGCTAAGAATTTTCAAAAACGAATTCTCGTCGCTAGAAATGGTTTCAAAAGTTCCAGGACGACTTAACGTTTCCGCAAGGGCCTCTGGAACCGGAATTATTTGACCAATAAGTGGTTCAACAATAGATTCAAATTTTGCAGGATGAGCAGTGCCCACAAGTATCGAGTTTACCTTGTCGTCAGTTTCCATTTTTTTATAAGAATTAAATGCCGTGGCAGTGTGTGGGCAAAGCAGTTGGTCATAAGGTTTTGCCTTTATAGTCGACTGAATTTCAGCATCAAACGTCTGAGTTACCAAAATATCTTTTCGAAGTTGATTTAAATCTCGATTGTATAAATGTAGTATCCTTTCAAAATTGCTCGGGCTACCCACATCCATTGCGTTGGCAAGGGTCGAAATACTTGTGCGTGCTCTATACGATCCAGTTTTGACATAATCTGCTAGAGTGGAATTCGCATTGCTGCAAAGTACTACTTCTGAAATAGGAAATCCCATTTTTTTTGCCCAAACGGCTGCACAAGCGTTTCCGGCATTGCCAGTGGGAACAAAAAATCGACTTGGTTTTTTGTTTTCTTTGTAGGCAAGTACCGAAGAATACGCGTAATAAATTACCTGAGGTAATATCCGACCTATATTAATGCTATTTGCACTTTTTAAATTTAAATTCGTCTTCTGAAAAGCTGACTTAACCATTCGTTGGCAATCATCGAAACCGCCCTTGACCGCATAACTTTTTATATTCTCGCCCCAATTGGTAAGCTGTCGTTCTTGGCGCTTAGAAACTCGATTTTCGGGAAACAATATAATAACTCTGAAATTATTCATTTTCCAAAAGGCACTTGCCACGGCACCTCCGGTATCCCCTGACGTTGCTACTAAAACTGTACCCGACTCCGGCCTTAAGGTTTCGGCAAAAAATCGAGCTCCATAGTCTTTAAATGCAGCAGTCGGGCCATGAAAAAGCTCTAAATAAAAAACACGAGAATCCAATTTTGTGAGGGGTGTTGGAAAAACAAAAGCGCGACTTGTAATTTCGGAAAGTTCGATTTTGCTTGAATCCAAATAGTTTTCTAAAATCGCATTTGCAAAATCTATATAGGAATTCATTTTTAAAAATGGGTTTATGTCTAGTTTAGGAATATCGCTTGGAACAAAAAGCCCTCCGTCAGCAGGCATATTTTGAGAAATGGCTTCGCGGAACGAGATCTCTTTCGGTGCTGTTCCCGTACTACGGTACTTCATAAAACACGCGCTCCTTTGGTGCGACTCGAGCTGACCCAAATATCAGATTCTGTTTTAAATTTATCTTTAAGTAATCTTTTAGATTTTTCGGCAATATTTTGCGCATCTGATTTAGATGCACATACTGCAAAACACGTGGGTCCGGCGCCAGATATCGTAAAACCCCAAGCGCCTTCGCTTAAGGCATTCGCCTTCATAAAATCAAATCCGGTAATTAAATGTTTCCTTTGCTCTTCGATGATTTCATCAACCAAGGATTTTTGAAATAGTACTTTATCTTGCGACTCACAGGCCAAAAGAAAAGATCCTAATTTTTGAGACTGGTGAATCCATTTTTTCATTTCGATTTTTGAATTCAAAATACCCCTAGCCTTCGCAGTTGGCACTTCGATATGGGGATGTATAATTGCGAGAAAGACCGACGGCATTTTTAAACTCTTTGTCTCTACAGGGTCCAAAGAACTTATAAATTGCAAACCACCTTTTAAACTTGGCGCAATGTTATCAGCATGCTTTGATCCCGATGCCACCACTTCGCCATCCAAAGCATGACAAATAAGTTCGTCATCACTGAGTTTAAGTTTTAGCAGTTTATTTAGGGCAAAAACAGCTCCTACGGCTGAGGCGGCCGAGCCACCCAGACCTGATGAAAGAGGAATTCCTTTTTTGATCTGCACCTTGAATCCATTTTTAATTTTGTATTTAGTTAACATGGATTGCATCGCAACTGAGGCGGTATTTTTTATCGGATCAACCGGAATGGCAACTCTTTCGCCGACTATACCGATTTCAATTCCTGGGGTTTTCTTTTTCGATAAAGTTATTAAATCGCCAATCTGATCGAAAGAAAAACCCAAAATATCAAATCCTACAAAAAAATTAGCTATCGAGGCCGGCGCAAAAACCTTAATCACAGGGTGGCACCTAATGAACTTAAAAGTCGCAAAATATCAGCAAAAACGCCGCCAGCAGTTACTTCGGGACCAGCCCCAGGTCCTTGAATGATCAATGGCTGCTGATGGTACCGTTCGCTTTGAATTATCAAAATGTTGTCCGCATATTTTAACCCTGCCATAGGATGGTCTGCTGCGTAGGATTTTAGCCCCACATTTATACCTTTTTTTGGATTCCAACTTGCTACATATCTAAGAATTTGATTTGGGGGCAAAGTGATTTTAATTTCATCTAATCGCGAAATAAAATCCTCCTTACTAATTTTAGAAAGAGCGTCGGGAACCAAATTTTCGGGTTTCACATTTTCATAATTCAGGCCCATTTCCCGAGTAATAATTGTCATTTTCCTTAGCACATCTTGCCCAGACAAATCGTCTCTTGGATCGGGTTCGGTAAAACCCAATTTCATAGCTTGTCTAACTTGGTCAGCAAACGAATCTTTCAGGCTATTAAAAATAAACGACAAGGTTCCACTTAAGACGGCTTCAATGGAATGAATCGTATCTCCCGTGTCGACCAAATCTTTAATAGTTTTTAAAATAGGCAACCCCGCGCCCACATTTGTCGAATACAAATATTGCCGATTGCTCTTTTGTGCCGATGTTTTTATTTTTTTATAAAGTTCAAAATCTTGAGATAAACCCTTTTTATTGGGCGTAATTATGTGAAATCCTTTGGTCAACCAATCGGCATACTGCAAAGGCAAACTCGAACTTGCCGAGGCATCTATCAGTGCAAAATGAGGAATATGGTCAGCCGCTATGTGAGCTAGAAACAAATTCAAATCGAGTTTTTCATCAAGCTGATTTAATTCCACGGCACCAAATGGCTTCTCCATAACAAAAGGCTTCGCCTCATCAAACAGATGCATGGTGGCTGAATTCATTACGCCACGAATTTGAATATCGATGTTTTTGCTGGTCTTTAACATTTCGATTTGTTTTTCCAATTGTCGAACTAACGTTTTTCCGATCAAGCCTGTTCCGATGACACCTATCCCCAAAGTATAAGGCGACATGTAGAAACTGGAATGAACACTTCGCAAAGCTTTTCGACCCTGACTTTGATCAATAACCACAGATATATTTCGCTCACTCGATCCTTGCGCAATCGCCCTGACATTGATTCCGGATCGCCCCAAGGCCGATAAAAATTTACCGGACACCCCTGGCGTATGTGCCATACCGTCCCCTACTGCCGCAAGAATTGTCACGTCATTTGAAACATCGACTTTTTCGATTGATTTATTCGCCAATTCAGCAAAAAAACACTTTTCAATACAGGCTTTGGCTTGATTGACTTCACTTTTATTAATAGCAAAACAAATAGAATGCTCGGAACTAGCCTGCGAGATCAACACAACATTTACCTTTTCACCTCTCAACGCTCCAAATAAGCGCTCGGCGACACCTGGCACCCCTACCATTCCAGTACCTTCCAAATTTATCAGCGACATATTTTCGATTATAGAAAATCCACGAACGGCGATCAAATTTTTATCGCGTGGACTTTCACAAATTCTTGACCCTGGTGCTTCAGGATTAAAAGTATTTCGAATTTGAATCGGAATTCCCATTTTCATCGCCGGTAACATAGTACCAGGATGAACAACTTTTGCGCCAAAATAAGCCAACTCGATGACCTCTTGATACGAAAGCTCGGGCAATACCTTAGCTTCAGGAACTAACCTTGGATCCGCTGACAAAACTCCGTCAACATCAGTCCAGATACTTAATTCTTTGGCTTGTAAAAGGTAGGCAAAAATACTGGCAGAGTAATCACTTCCATTACGCTTAAGAGTAGTGGCAATTCCATCTAAAGTGGAGGCCACAAATCCTGTAATGACAAGGTATTCCACCGATTCATTTTGCTTAAGCCAGACATCGATCTTTTCTTGGGATTCTATCCACAAAACATCAACGCTAGAGGAATTATTTTTCACTCTTAAAACAGTTCGGGCATCAAGCCAGGCCGATTTCATACCATTTGAAGAAAGGTGGGCATTTAATAGCTGAGCCGACCAGACTTCGCCATAACCAGATATGAGTTCATAAATATTTTCCGAGGCACTTTTTACCAATTCAACACTAGTCAAAATTTCATAGACTTCACTAAAATCAGATTCAAAGCGCGGACTAATATTTTCATAAAGACTAGGTGAACTTAGCGTTTTTAGAGTGTCTAGATGCAACTCTTTAATAGATTTTAGCTTATCTTTCCATACCCCATTTTTGTTTTTGGCAAGATCCACAAGTTCAATTAAATTATCGGTGGTGCCTTTCATAGCACTGACAACGATGCCGGTTCTTTTCTGCGTAGCTATCGTCGGCAGTAATTGAGCGACCTTTTTGTATCGGTCTGCACTGCCCACACTTGTCCCACCAAATTTATGAATACTCCACATGCCATTTCCTTAGCAATTATCCAGTACTGATTGTGGCCTCTGCGGAATTGATATGTCTAGCTTTTTTCTTTGAATTTGAAATGCCCACTATGATTGAAGCTAAACCCATCCCTGGTTCAGCCCAAAGTTTGAAATTAATAATTTAGTACCCTCTAGGGACTTGACTACAGGTAACTTCTGTAAAAAATCGTGTTCCTGAAAACAGGCTTTCAGCTAAATACGTAGCATACTGTCCTGGAGCTGAAGTTGCCGTGACATCAATTAGTAAACCACCCAGCCACTTAGAACTTGTTTCAACAGCGAGAGGATATTTGTGAGTGTTAGTCAATTCACATACCTTTGCGGCTCTTCCCCAAATAACAGCAGAACGGTCGGCAGAAGGTAGGTCATTCTCTTTTGCGGTTGTTGCTAAAACAACCATTTCGCGTCCATCATTCATTTTCAATTCAAAATTTTTAATTATAAGTTTTTGAGGCAAATGTTCTTTGGATAATACTCGACTCAATGACACTTGCATTCCGCCACTCCAGGTTCCAGAAAATGAATCTGCACTATTATCAATTACAGTAATCCCATTAGGTCCCTGAATTACGGTAGTTCCACCCGACGACGTGAATGTTGTATTGCCGATTCTTTGCTGACTATAAACAGTTTGGCTAGAAGCGTACACAGAAGATAAAACCACTATCAAAATAAAAGCTTTCTTTAACATAAATTCTCCATTTTTTTAAAAATTCATAAATCTTGGATTGCAATTCGACAGGCCAACGCAAAACACAATACAATTGAACTGGCTCTTTCGAGCTGTATATTTTTTTCTCAAAGTGACGTTGAAAATGTCTAGAATTACTACGATCCTATTTTCCAAAAGAAAAATTTTTGAAGTTTTTCTTTCACCATATCTAAAAAAAAATTTCTGGTAAAATCAACGACCAGAGGAGCTTCGTTCCAGTCTCAAAAAGGGAATAAAGATCGCAGACATGGCAGAGGTCGCTGTATTACCTCAATTGTCATTGTGTCTAAAGTTTAGACATCGTTTTGTAATCTTTTCCAATTAAACACGAATGCCTAGGATCGGCCCGTTTGCATTTCAATCACCTATAGATCGAAATCTATTTAGGAGAGTGTATGAAATTAATGAATTGGTTTTTAACTACAACCATGGTTTTGCCAGGTCTCAATTTGAATGCGCAAACGGCTCCTCACCAGCATGAACATGCAGCACTTCCAGCCGTCAAAAGCGAAACATTAACCATTGATACTAAGGCCCTCTACCTTAATAACGCGTCCAATTCTCCGGAAACGTCTAGAAAAATACTGGAAGAAAAACGGAGCAAACTTAGTGAAACTCACAGGCTTTTAGGAAATTTTAGAGATGCTGCGTTTAAAGATATGTCTCAGGATTACAATTTATTGAATCTTCAAACCGGAATGACCTTTTCAGAAGAATTTCAGGCACTTAAAAACAAAGACTTTTCTGTTATTGATGGCAAATACGGCAAATCTAATATTCGAATTGATATTGGAGAGCATATTAAACCTGATTTAATTCATTTCATGACTTGGATGCGCGCAAACGGATTAGCTACTTTCAAATCTTTGAATGCAAATGATCCCGATGGGATTTTGACCCTAGAAACATTGCCAATTGCCAACTCACCCTACAAGGCAAAAGGCCCAACATACGTTGTCACAAAGTTTAAAGACGTAGAGTCAGCACTTAATCAACCTGAAATTTTCAGCGTTCGAAACTATAAACGAATGGACGATTCAGTTGGATCATTTATGCTTGCAAACGACAAAAAAGAAATTAACCACGAACATCCTTGGATGCGCGGACTAATTGATGTCAAAGAAATGGAAACTCGAATTCGACCTCTTGTTCGATCTATCCTTGAATCCGAACTAAAAAGTCGCGAATATATAAAAGAAAATCCATATACCAATAAACTGGAAGCCAATATCGAGCTAGTAAACGATATTGCCCGTCGTGTTCCAGCAATCTTAACTATTAAATATTTTGGTTTTGAAGGCTTTACTCCTGAAAGAATTATGGAATGGTCTCGTGCGACTCAAGATGATTTTTTCCACAATATTCCAGGTGCAAAATATAAATTGGATGCGGCAAAAAAAGCAGGGCAAGAAATGCAGTCAGAACTAGTTAAGCTAGTTGATACAAAATTTAAAAACGTTGCAGAGTTAGCTCAGCTTCCATTTTCGCAGCAAACTATCTTGGATCGAATGGTAGTTAGCATCGGCGCCATCGACGAATCCATGAGTCCTGAAGACTTATTAAAAAAAGCACAATCTAAACTTTATTTGAAAAAATCAGATGATGATAATTTGGATAGCTTAGACTCAGCGACCATAGTAAGTCGTATAAAAGCACGAATCCGAACTAATTTGATTGGAACCCTAGTTGGTGGGTTAGAAACAACTCAGGCGGCAATTAGCCAAACATTAAATCTAATTTTAGGCAGTGCTGAATTGACTAACAAGGCTAAAAGCCTTGCAGAAGCCGGTCGATTGTCTGTTGAAAACCAAAATACGTTTAATAGTTTAGTTTGGGAAGTATTACGTTTTCACCCTGTGAATCCAGTTGTATTTCGATATGTTGAAAAAGACACGATACTTGGCAACGTTGAATTGAAAGCCAAAAGCCACATCATGATAGCGACCCAGGCGGCGATGTTTGACCCCTCTGTATTTCCTAATCCAGAAGCCCTTGTATTGAATCGTTTTAGTTCGTTTGCTACAGAAAAGTATTTTCATCTTGGCTATGGTCATCACAGATGTCTTGGTGATTATGTTTCCATGGTTCAGGTTCCTGAAATCATTGCTGG
>JAYTTH010000054.1:0-2652 GCA_043745515.1 Pseudobdellovibrionaceae bacterium
TCAAGATGATATCAAAGACAAATTGGGCGTCTATATCCAGGCCGCTACCAAACGCAAAGAACCGCTGGATCACGTTTTGTTATTTGGGCCTCCTGGGCTAGGTAAGACAACGCTTGCAAAGATTATCGCTAACGAATTGGGTGTAGATTTTAAAATGGCCTCGGCGCCTTCGATTGAAAAAAAGGGTGATTTAGCTGGGTTGTTGACGTCGCTAAAGCCGTTTTCAGTTTTGTTTATCGATGAAATTCATAGATTAAATCGAACTCTAGAAGAGTATCTGTATTCAGCGATGGAAGATTACTATATTGATATTGTGACAGGTGATGGTATTGGCGCTCGATCTATGAAATTTCAACTAAGCCCATTTACGCTTGTGGGTGCGACCACTCGTGCTGGGGCGTTAAATGCCCCTTTCCGGGATCGATTTGGCATCGTAGAACGCTTGCAATTTTATGATCGTGGATCATTGCAAAAAATATTAATGAGAAACGGCGATCTGCTTAAGGTTAAGCTTGGATCCGACGGGGCTGAAGAAATTGCCCGCCGCAGCCGGGGAACCCCTCGAATTGCAAATCGGCTACTAAAGCGAGTTCGTGATTTTGCTGACGTGCAAGGCAATGGTCATGTGGATGAAACCTTGGCAACCGGAGCATTGAATCGCCTAGGGGTCGATAAGCTGGGTTTGGATATGATGGATCGAAAATTATTGACTCTGATATTTGAAAAATACAATAGCGGCCCAGTAGGAATTGAAACCCTGTCAGCGGCTCTTAGTGAAGATAAGGACACATTGGAAGATGTGTTTGAACCTTTTCTGATTCAAGAGGGTTTTATTCAAAAAACGCCACGTGGACGTGTTTTGACTGATTTTGCTAAAAAAACACTTTTTGAAAGTAAGTGAGGCTCTGTGTTTTTACAAAAGACAATTCGTAAAAAAGCCATTGTCGAAGGCGTTGGGATTCACTCGGGAGACAGCTGTTCTTTGACGTTTCGTCCAGCGCCGATTGATACTGGAGTTCACTTTGTGCGTTCGGATTTGCCAGGTAAGCCATCCCTAAAAGTAAAAAGTGAAAATGTTCAGGCGACATCTTATCAGACCTCAATTGGAAACTCACATTTTACCGTAGCCACAGTGGAACACTGCCTTTCGGCACTATCAGCGCTTCGAATAGATAATTTAATCATTGAACTCGATGGGCCTGAAATTCCAATTTGTGATGGCAGCTCGATTGAATTTTACAATGCCATTCAAAAGGCAGGCGTGATCGAGCAAGATCAGCCCCGAGAATATTGCTATATCAAAGAGCCGATATTTCTTTCTGAAGGTGATAAGCAAGCGTATGTTTTGCCCTACCATGGGCTGCGATTGACAGTAACGATAGATTTTCCTCATCCCGCCATCGGGACTCAAAAAATTGATATCGATATAAACGAGTCGTCCTTTGCGCGGGAAATCGCGCCGGCAAGAACCTTTGGTTTTCTAAAAGACGTTGAAGCCTTGCAAGCAAAGGGCTTAGCTAAGGGCGGCAGCATGGACAATGCTATCGTTTTAGACGACCAAACGATCTTAAACGCTGGGGGTTTGCGTTTCGCTGATGAATTCGTAAGGCATAAGTGCCTGGATGCTTTAGGGGATCTTGTAACGTTAGAAATGCCCCTGATGGGCCATGTGGTCTTGCATAAAGCAGGACATGATTTGATGAATAAACTTGTTCAACTTATAAAGAATTCCAAAGAGAAATATCGTTTCGTGGAATTGGGCGCTGATATTTCAGAAGAAGTTAAAAAGTTTTCGTCTTGGGCATTAAATTAAGCCAGCCGGCCAGACTATTGGCTAAAGTTGAGCCCGGCTTTTTGCGGTTTTTACGCGAACAGCTACGGTGATCTTATTGATTTCATCGGCAAGATCAAAGATGATAATTTTTCCAAAAACGGCATACAAAGTGAACCTCTATTTGAATAGAGGATAGGCTTTGTGTTATTAGAAAGAAAATATAGGGAGCTAAACGATGAATAAGAAAAGAAAACAAGAAATGGCAGATTTAGTGAAATCTGGAAAATCAGGCAAAGACGCGTATGAAGCGACTAAAAAGAATTCGAAAGTAAAAACAACTAAAAAAAAGGCCGCTAAAAAAGCGACTAAAACAAAAAAATAGAGGCGAATATGATAGTAGGAGTACCTAAGGAAATCAAAATCAGCGAAAACCGAGTCGGGATTACCGAAGCGGGCGTAAAGCAATTTGTAAAAGAAGGTCACACCGTTATTATTGAAAAAAACGCAGGTGTTGGTTCTTTAATTTCAAATGAACAATACGAAAAAGCCGGCGCTAAAATTATCGACACAAAAGCCGAAGTTTATAAAAAAGCCGATATGATCATGAAAGTGAAAGAACCACTTCCTGATGAATATGAATTGCTTCGTGAAAATCAAATTTTATACACATACCTTCACTTAGCTGCCGAACCTAAATTAACTAAAGTTTTAGCCGAGAGAAAAGTTAAGTCTATTGCCTATGAAACTATCGAACTACCTGATCATTCACTTCCTTTGCTAAAGCCAATGAGTGAAGTGGCCGGTCGTATGGCGACTCAGATCGGTGCTTTTTATTTGCAAAAAGATCATGGCGGCAAAGGTATTCTTTTGGGCGGCGT
>JAYTTH010000055.1:0-2630 GCA_043745515.1 Pseudobdellovibrionaceae bacterium
GGGTGGAGCAAGTAGTTCGTTGGGCATTTTTTTATGATGGTTTTTTTTATGAAATACAGTATGCCAGATTTTTTCGAATCCTTCAAAACACAAATAGGCTCCACCTATCATCAACAAAGGGGTCACCAAATCGGGAGCCAGAGCACCTATTGAAAGTGCCAAAGGAACTAAAATAATTTTATTTAAAAAAGACCCTTTACATACTGCCCAAACAATCGGGAGCTCCCGGTCGGAGCGAACTCCGATGACCTGTTGTGCGTTCAGCGCTAAATCATCTCCTAGGACGCCGGAGGTTTTTTTTGCCGCCACCTTTGTAAGTAAAGCAACATCATCCAATACGCTGGCAATGTCATCAATCAATGCAAGTAAGTTTGCGCCCGCCATTCAAAGTCCTTGGTGTTGCTAGTCTAAGAGTAGACGGGCAAATTCACAAATACAAAATGGGTCTTAATCCGGTCGAGTCATAGCTTCCAAAATATCTTCATAAACAGCATCCGGCATTGTCTGCGTGAAAAAATGGGTAGACAGTGGGCCTTCGTAAAATTTCAATTCATGTTTTATGTTATCATTTGTAAGGCGTTCGGATACCCTGCGCATTTGGTCAGGAGTCACCAATTTATCTTCACGTCCACCCATGATCAATACGATTCGTGGCAATTCACCTATGGGAATCATCGGATTTAAATAATCTAGTTCACGGGCACCTTTGGTTACCAAAATAGCGGCGTATACTTTTATATCCAATAATTTTGTTTCTTCCGCTGATAACTCGGATTCAGATTTACCTAGTTCTGTTAGAAAATAAGATTTGAAGTTTTCGTACATAAATTTGTCTGTGTTTGGGTCTGTCATAATATCGTGAATCACGTCAGTTTTTAAAAACAATGTCGACATATTTAAAATGGCCTTAACGTGGTCGGCATAATTTTGAGCAAAAAAAAGCATTTGGTTAAGAACCGGAGCGGTGACATCTTTTGAAAGGCTAAGCTTTTGTAGAAAATCAAATGTCGTGTTGATGGCCATTTGCCCTGACATCATAGAGTCTGAAATATATTTGTCTATGCGTTTGGCATACATCGCTTCCCCTGCAAATAGTTTCACTTGCCCCTTAGGGAGCTCGGCGACAAGTCGCGCGGCAACTCGACCGCCAGTGCCTCCGCCGTAAGAATGTCCTACAATGCCCAGTTCGCCTTGGATTTTGAGTGACTTAACCAGTGCAACTATATCAGTTACATTATCGCGATAGTCCATGGATCGGGGCAGTAAATCGCGAGCATAAAAGTGAATTGGAAGCCGATATCGATTTTTCAGCAAATCTTGGTTTAATGTTTCTCCGTGACCGTGTTGATCGACGCGCAGAACTCCGAAGCCGTCTTTTACGGCCCTTTCGATAATAGCTTGCATTGAAAACAAATCTTGCCCTAGCCCGTGAATAAAAACCAAAACTTGCCCTTTGGGGTGAGCCGGCGGAATAAATTCATAGGCCATTTTGCTATTGGCTCGTTTGTTTTCAAAAATTTGAATTCCCGATTTAGAAAGCGTTCTGGGGTACCCATTTTTGCCAAGATAAAAACCAAAACACTGATTACCTTTAATTCCAATTGAAGAAATCGAACGCTGGTTTGAAACATTTTTTACAGACGCTATATTTTTATCGTTAAAAGTTTCGACAAAATAGAATGCCGTCGCGAAAGAGAGGGATACTAAGACAGAGCCTAAAAGGCGAGATGTAAGTGTTTTCATACTTTAATGGTACAGAATTAATTTTTAATTTTCCAATAGTGCTTAAACTCTTATCGAATACTGAGCAACGCTTGAAACACATGTCGCCTCGAATAGTAGAATCAAGTAACTCACTATAGTGGGCAGCCTACTAACCAGAACTCTAAAGGGTCCAGGTTGCAGGTTGTATGCTTTTCAAAGCCAAAATTGGCACTTCAAATCGATTTCAATGTAATATCTGCTGTACAACCGTTTTACACATTACGACCCGTTAAAAGTCCGCTATGATCCGTGGGGCAAAGAAATTTAACGTGGAGAGAAATAGTGAAACTTTTAAATTTTAAAAATGTTACGAAGTTAGTTTTGTTAACAGTAGCCGCATTTGTGGTTGCCTGCGATAAAAAATCAGACTCGTCGCCGGCTCCAGTGGCGGCAACTCCGGTTGCGACCTATCGCTGGGATGGCGTTACCTGCCGAGACGCAAATGGAAGTCCGGTTGCTCAAAATTTATGTAATACGGCGACGACGTCTGGTGTTTATCGTATGGTTGGGACGCAATGCTTGGATAACAACAACAGTCCTGTTGCGATGACTTTGTGCCAAACGGGCGGAGTGAACGGCAATTACCGTTGGAACGGGTATCAATGCGTTGATTACAATGGGTTGGCCGTGGCTCAACAGTTGTGTCAGTCGTCTATGGCGAATGGCTATCAAATTTTAAATGGAAGTTGTTATACAAATCAGGGCAGCTGGGTGACTTATTCGTATTGCACTGGCATTGCGGGCTATGTGGCTGGACAATGCAATGGCACCTACGTAATGTACCAACCAGGATTTTATCAAACGATTCAATGTCAAGGTACGAGCTGCAAAGGTTTAACGTTGCAGGAATATTACAGCGGACGTCA
>JAYTTH010000056.1:0-2630 GCA_043745515.1 Pseudobdellovibrionaceae bacterium
CTTTCATGCTAAAACCTGAACTCGAATACCCATCTGTCATATTGCCTGCAGATAGATCCATAGAAAGACTAAATAAAAATTCCCGTTTTACAAAATCGGCGTCTATTTTGGAAATTTTAATAAATGGAGCGAGCGAAAAATTCCCATAATTTGGGCCATTGAAAATCAATCGTGGATACGAATCTTGAACAGGACCAGCGTCTTCGTCCCGAACTAGGACTGTAAAATTGAACGAAGACCCTTCTTTAACCCCCGCTGTCGGAACCCCATCAACCTTTACGATGATTGGTGCTCCCATGTTTTTTTCAACAACAATTTCAATCGATTTGTCTTTTGTGAAAACCCGAGTTTGATTTTCTTTAGTTGATTTAGAAAACACACGAATATTCAAATCCAATGTTTTACTTAGACCATCAAAAATAAAACCTTTTGGCGGAGCCCAAGTAAAAACACCAGTAGCTGCATCAAAGGAAGCATTTTGAAACTCGGTCATATTCACAATCTGAATCTGATTTTCATAGTCGGGCGCTAAGACCCGGGCCAAAATAGAAATTTTATCTTCACGTCCTTCGACAAAGGTAAATTTATTTACCGTGTCGATTCGAATAGCCTCACTGGCTTCTGGAACCGGTGCTTCTATTTTTTGTTCTGGTAGTTTACCATTCCGAACCGCATCTGGTTTTCCATCCATTGGATCCTGCTTTAGACCACATCCCATTGCTACGACTAGAAAACTACTTAATACTAAACTTATTTTTTTCATAATTACCCCTGTCCTGATCGTCGAAGTACAAATGGATACGAAACTTTAACATCTACACCACCATCGGGTAGTGGAAACTTCCAAGTTTTCAATCTCATCACTAAACAGTCTTCAATCATTTTTGAATTTAAAGTGGTACTTTCAACTCCCGCTGTTTTTACCAAACCATTGCCGCCAATCACAAAGTCAACTGCCACGCGGCCGCTTAACTTAGCATCACTCTGCAAACCTTGCTCGTAACAAAAACGAACTTGCCCCAAATTTTTCTGAATCACCGCTGCAATCATATCTTTATCTAAACCTCTGGCCACACTCGCTTCTTGACCCAAAGGAATTGGAGTGGCGCCCGATGACCCAGTTAAAGATAGCTTCCCATAACCGGCTTGACCACCACCTTTTCCTTTTGTTCCATAACCGCCCGCGCCCTGGACATTTCCACCAACTCCAAGTGGAGCACTAGTCAATCCTTTAGCATAAAGCGATGTCTGAACGCCTCCGCTACCAGCTGTGCCGCCTAAGCCAGGACCCGCCGTAGTTTGGGTGGCTGACAAATCAAGACCACCTTTTTGATTGCTGTTTTTCATGCTGCCTAAAACCGACAAAGCACCCATTCTTTTTAAACTCACACTCTTTTGCTGAACGGTTTTTGTTACGGTTTCCTGTTGCATGCTTGTGTCTTGCAATTTCACAACTTCAGGCTTTTTAATATTTTTAACAATTTGCACTAAATGTTGTTTAGTTTCTTCGTCAAGCTTAGGTGTGGCCTTAGGAATTAGCTTCAAAAGCCCAGTGCCAGCTAAAAATAAAAACAAAACAATTCCAAACGAAAGATAATAGTAGCGCCGATCTTCTTTCGAATCTTTTACATTGGAGACAACGGGACCCACTTCAGTGACAAGACTCAATTTCCCTGTCGGCCCAAGTGAAAATTCATTTTTAGAAAGCATTTCAGTACTAATCAACCCGAGATCCTCATAAGGAATTTGCCGTTGTTCCAGCAATCCAATATCAGCACCAACTTCAACTCGTCGCGTATCAAAACGCCTTACAACCCGAGCTGGCTGATTGTCCCAGGAAAACGTACGAACCGTATTCCCTTCATTGTCTTGCAACACCAATTGCCTTTTCATGCTGTCTCCTAATATCTTCCAACAGATTGTTCAATTTTGTCTTTAAAATCAGTCCGAACACCTAACAAAGAATCCAAAACTTTATCTTCTTCAACTGTGGTCACGGCTTCATCAGAAAAGTGATATTTACCCTGCACTAGCAAATCTTCAAAATTGTGCTCCATTTTTTCAGTTCCACTTGATGCAGACTCTTTTCCTGAACTTGGTTTTGCCGGTACCGCTTTAGATTTACCTTCTGGCACCGCAGCTGTTTTTGATGAATCTTCGATCAAACCTTGCTCCGATGGCTGCGGGCTTTGAGCCTGGGCCATATTTCCACAAAAGGCACTCACTAAAAAAAGACCAATCCCAATACTAATTAGTTTTTGCATTTTCTTTTTCCCACTTATTTAAATTTTCTAATCGACCTTCTAAGTACTGTACCATGGCAAAATTACCCACCGTTTTTTCAAGTCCTAACAATTTTTCTACCGACGCTTTTTCCATCGGTTTTTTACGCAATTCGTTTCTAGCAAGCTCGATTTCTTTGAAATTTGGAGGCACTACCGCTGCTTGCTGACTTAGAATTGTTTTTAGCTCTGCTTTATCAGCGTCTTTAGAAATCTCAGACAATGCTTGAATTTCTCGTTCCATATAAACAAAAAGATCTTTATTGTTAGATTTTACGCCAGTTCGCAAATTCTCTTTCCAATTGGGAGTTGACCAGAATTCATCTACTTTCATCAGGGCCTGTTCAG
>JAYTTH010000057.1:0-2622 GCA_043745515.1 Pseudobdellovibrionaceae bacterium
CCTCGGGTGTGTTCCAAAATCAATCCACTAGAAAATAAGAAAGGAAAGAGACGATTTAGTTGTGATGGTTATGGCGCGTTTGAGCGCTATATTTAGCGCAGCTGCTTACTTTTTTGGCTGATTTTTTTTAGAAATTGCCCAGTAGCCTGTAGACCATTTTTTGGATGGCTATGATTTGAGGGCCATTTCGGTTTGCGAAGTTGGTGCCTGTGTAACCGAACCAGTCCCAGCAGGCGTAGGGGTTTTGGTTGGGGACTTTGGCTGCTTGTGGGTAGAGAACTATAATATTATTGGCTTCGGCCCAGGAGTTTAACCCTGAGTTTACGGCAAATTGGTCTTGGACGTATTCGGGGTTCATTTGGCAACCATGCAACGCTACGTGGAGTTTACATACGCTTCGGCGGTTTAGGCAGCCTTGAGGGACATAAACATAACCGTAGTCAAAAAGGGCTGAATTTTTGTCTTGGAACTCTTTTTGATCAAATGGGTACAATTGGCTTTTTAAGCCGCGATTCACTACATTGATTGCTAAGGGGCCGTAAAATTGTTTTAGAATGTCACCGGCCATGTCATAGCCACAATTGTTTATCCACGGTAAAGCTTGAGCTTCACAGCTGTTGCCGAAATTATTTGTAACCCACGAGTGCCCTGAGGGGATTTTATTTTGATAAGCAATTTGGTTTTTTGGGATGAATTTAGAATAGAATTCGTAAAGCTTGTCGCTGCTTTGTGAATTGATCACGCTGTCTTTAGCTGAGGCGTAAATATAAACTTTTGAATTTTTTAAATTATCTAGGTTTTCAATCGCATTTGCTTTGGCTTCACTTATAGCATGTTGAATATAATCTTCTGTTTTGATTGAACCAGGGTTTTTCATACAAACCGATTGTGCCGTTAGAGCATTTGCTTGAGAGCACCAGTACACTCCGCCGGCAACCGAAGCAGCCCCCTTAAAAACAGACGATAAAGCGACATGCAGTTGAACCGCCATAAAGCCACCAGAGGAAACTCCTGAAACCGTTATATTTGTTTTATCAACATTTAACTTAGGTAATTTATTAAGCGATTGAGACTGTGCAGGTAAAGAAATAACAAAAGCAGCCACCACTAAAAGAATTAGTTTCACATACCCTCCAAAACAAAAAAACTCTAGTTTTTACGTTGGCAAATTTATGAACAACGAGCGTGTTTTAGTCAAACTAAATTCAGCTCGCTTATAGAATTCACAAGGGGTTGGTTTTCAATTGAAAATCCTAAACTTGAAACGACCATTTCCGCCTGTTTTATAGCGCCGACTAGGTTTTTCCCGGCATTGATCGTTGGGGACGCAATCCAAAGATTATCTAAACCAGCTAAAGTTTGGTTTTCATTTACTTTTAAGACGCCATCACCAGCGTAATTCGAATAAACAAAAATTCGTTCTGAAATTGGATTCTCTAAAGCCTGAGGATACGCTCGCTTTATTTGTCGTTTCATTTTTTTAAGCGCATGAGCAGTGATTTCAGAATCGTCAGAGAGCTCGTCATCTACAAATGTTATCCATTGTGAAAGCTGCCTTTTTACGCCGTCCGTTTCAATGTGTGGGTAAATTTTTCCAAAACTGGGGCCAAGGTCATCTTGCGTCGTTCCGTTCAAAACATGATAGACGTTAGCAGTCTCAATTACATTGGCGTGAATGATATCTAAACAAATCGATGTCCAGTAAGTAGTTTTATTGAGTTTATTTTTTGCCCGCGCCGAAATCGATTCACTAGGCAGGAGCACGCTTAAATCTTTAAACGACCCACAAAATATAAATTGATCTCCTGATATCGTTTTAGTTCCATTAACCAAAACATTTTTTACTCGGCCGTTTTCGCTTTGAAATTTAGTGGCGATAGATCTTGGCAAAAAATCGCCCTTGAACGTTTCCATCAAGCGCTTTGGCCACTCATGAACTGGAAATTTAAGTGGTATTTCCGAGGGCGCAAGAAAATACGAAAGCTCATCATAGAATTCTATATTTTGATCACCAAAGCCAACGAATGGTTTAAATTGTCCGCCTTCAAAAAAAACTGACTGCGAATCGCCCAGTTCATCTCGAACATTTAACGCCATTAAATTTTCTGCAAAAATCAACGCAGATCGTGACAGTTCAGTATTTGGAAAAAATCGCAGTCCATTTTCAATTGGGCCTATCGGAGAATCTATTTTTTTGTGGCAGCCGCCATAGGTATCACTGGCTTCTAACAAAGCGATATTTGATGTGAATCGGCTTAACGCACTGGCCATGAGTAATCCTGGTAATCCACTGCCTACAATTACATAGTCATAATGAGCCATTTAACGTCCTTCCATGGAACCAGGTTCCGGGTGTCTCTAATTACCCTAGTGAACAAGCGGAAATCCTGTCACTTAATAAATAAGTCTGATGCATTTGATCAGACGATTAAGCACAAAAGAAGAGCTAATTTTAAGAAATAGATTCGTTTCAATCATAGCCGCCAAGCTGGGAGACAGCCTATAATAAAGATTGACTAACCAGCGACCCAATTTGTGGTTGTTTAAAAATTAATCACGGAAGAGCCGTAAATAGATAACTTCCTTGCTGAAAGGGTCCCCATAGGTGCTAGTAGCAATAAA
>JAYTTH010000058.1:0-9643 GCA_043745515.1 Pseudobdellovibrionaceae bacterium
TCCCCGACGTAAGAGTCCCATTCTAAGACAGTGTATCATATCGAAACACAAAACTAAAGAATCACGTCGAGTTAATTAGACCAGTCTAGTTGTAATATACGAGGTCTGGAAGCCCAGGACCGGCTTAAAGACTGGCTGTGGGGCTAATTGCTAAGGAGCAAGATCAATATAAACAAAGCCACTCAATGCGGCTTTTAAGTTCGCCTTGGTAACCCAAACATGACCAGATTCTTCGCATTTTACAGTTGCATTGTAGCGAGGGTAATCGGCTCCGTTCCAATGGTCAACGCAGCCTTTGCCCCATGAGTTGCGAATTTTATACATACACTGGCCTTTGACTATGTCCATGCTGCGGCCAACTAAAACCGAGGCGTGACTATCAGTATCTTTTAAATTCGGACTTATTAGGTTAATTGAATAATCGATACCTACTACATTTCCATCTGTGAGTTCTCTATCAATAATATTTAACATGTTTGGTTTTTCATAAACTATCTTTTTTTGTAATTTATCATAATATTGGTCTACATCTCCGTGCACACGACGAATTTGCTCTCGGGGTAAACTCATTGGTAATTGATAGGGCTGGCAGACATTCTTTGCGATATCGACCACCGCTAAATTTAAATCTAAGCTTAGTGACTTTGCCAAACTAGCTTTTTGAGCGGCTAAGGCTTCTTCTTGCGTGGCTGCAAACTGCGGCATTAAAAAAGTGATGATTGATTTTTTTTCGTTTAATTCTGAAATGAAATCATCATATTCATTTAAAGCAGCAGCCGATTGGTTTCTACGATTAAAAAGGTTTTTCAGTTTTTCAGCCGTGTGTAATTTTTGTTTCAATTGCAGATTTAGGCCACCAAGAATAAAGACATTGTCAAGCTCGCGACGACACGAATATTTGAACTCACTTGCATAGCTAGTCGCTGCGCGAATATCGCCGCCTTCTGTAAAAATATAGGTGCCCGGTTCGGAACTGTTTTGTTTATAATTGTATCCAAAGGCAATAAAATTAGCGGATGCTTGCTTGTAACCCCAATCTTTTCTGAATCTATAAGAAATCAAATCGGCAGCAGTGTTTGCGTAACACCAGCCCATATTGCCTTGCGATCGCACATCACCTAGTTCTGAACTGGCGTCCGAATCACTGCACCCGGTTGAATCAATAGCCGCTTGAGCAAAAGAACAAAGTAAGATTGATAAAAATACGACCGATGCTAGCCTCAGTGAACTCATCCTAAAAGTAAAAGCAATTCCAGGTCCCAGCCCTAAAACAAATATTGGGTTTTAACCGACTAATTGTCGAACAGATGACCCCAATTGGCCGTCTTCGTTTTAGAAATTTTTTCAGTTTTAGAAATTTAGTAGAGAAATTTAAACTTTCCTAAAAATTTAGAAAAGTCTAAAACCTTTCATCGCAATAGGGCTAACATTCAGAGAATTATTCTGGCTGGTAGTGCTCTCTAACCTCAGGTCGAGAGATCGATCATTAAGTATAGTACGCATTAAAAGAACGGCGTCATATATTGATGAATATTGATTGTCTCCAAATGATTCTTCAACCCTTGGAATTGAATCTGATTGCACATTTAACTGAACACCCATCGCTTTTTTTGCATCGTCTGGATGAATCAATTGCGGCAGAAATTCCTTGAATAGAAATTCTGTGAAAACTGGGGTCCCAAGAAGCTGCTTCAATGCCACGTATCTTTCGCGGCCAATTTGTGTGCGTTCTTCAATCGATAAATTGGTTAAATTTTCAGAGGCTTTCCATGAAAGCTTATTCAACAAGTTAAATATTTCTACTACGTATTCATTAAACGATTTACTTTCTATCTCGCCTTGGCTTTTGGGCAAATTCATTAAATGTTTTTTAGGATGATTTTCGAAAAAAATCGATAATTTATTAAATAGCTCGCCCTTGTCCATTTTATCAAGTTCGATTATGGCCTGCTCAGAAAGTGAATAGACAATTGAAATCAAGGAATTACGTTGATCTTTTTTAGGAATTAAATTTAAAACGTCCTGTCGGTAAGGGAATTGACCAGGGATCGATCGTGCTACTTCATCGTAAATGTCTCTTAAATCTGAAACTGACATATTTTTTTGTTTATATCGTAAATGTTGGTAAAAATTTAAGAAAGTTTGGACATTTTTGTCTTTATCCGATTTATAAAGCGCATCCAAATCTGTGGTGTACTCATTTTCAGACCGCCCAAAAAGATAGTGATTCGTAAATTTTCCAGAACTATTGAGTAATAAAAAGTAATCAAATTCCTTCTTGTCGTTTGTCGATGAAATAAAAGACTCCGATCCTCCAACCGATTTTTCAACCCCAGCAATACGACCCAATTTAGGTCCGAAGTTTAAAGAATAGCCGTCGGAAGCTATTCGCCCTTGAAAAAAATGTAGCACGCGTCGACGCTCTGCAGGCAATGTGCGATCTTGGCAGGCCAATTTTTCCGCGATTACTGCATTTTTTAAAAGCGCAACTGAAAATGCCGATTCACGTAAATTAGGATTAAATAACGAAACAAATTTGCCCGATTTGACACTATTTAGAATTTGGTCAAAAGCTTGTTCAGACGTGGGGATAGTTTGATCTTGAGTTTTATCCCCTAGCTCGCTTTCATTTAATTGAATGCACTTCTCAGATATTGGTAGAGCGGCGTTTTCAGATTTGAATCTAAAAAAATAGTCAACAACGTGGGATTCAATTGGATATTTGTCAAAAAAACTGAATGATTTCGTAACATTTGCGGTAAGTCCAAAATCCGTATACCGCTGAAACCATTTAGGAATTAAATTTAAAACTTTAAAGCCAGTTAGACCGGTCAAAGCGACACCGGCATTTAAACTTCCATGATCGATTGTTCCCATAAAACGTGCACGCACTTCATTGGGAGTGTATTTGAAAATATCGAGCATGAACAAGCCTTGAAAAATGTCATATCCGATAGCGGCGGAAAGTGTCGTCGAGGATAAAATATTGCTAACATTTTTAGATATTGAAACTTTTCCTAAAATTTCTAAGCGAACTCCTTCTTGAACTTTAAGTTTACTAATTTCGGAAGCTGATCGTGGGATTTGATCAAACCAATAAGGTAGCTCTGAAAAAACAGACTCAAACTTGCTGTCGAATTCTCTAAAAAAAGTTATTCGAATTTCAGTTCCAGCTGTTATAAAACTCGATCCCTTCAGCCCGAAAACATAAATGTCTTTTCGCAATTGTTTTCCGTCCTGAAAAGAAGGCTTCGCTTCGAATTTGTAATAGGCATTCGCTTGAATGGGCATTTTTAAAATATTCAATTCAATATCCGCAACATTGGAGCCAAGAAGCTTGATTTGATTGCCCTCAAGGCCAAATAAAAACGAAGCATTGTACCTGTCTAATTCCTTCGAAGATTTTGAAAGCATTTGACCAGAAATATCATTCCAACGACTAGCCAACGATTCGCGCAATTGTCTAAAATTTTCAACAAAACTAGGATCTTTGAGGATCTGATTTATTGTGTCTTTTTCCGTTTCGTCTGTTCCCATTGTTGAAATATCAACTGTCGGCCTAGTTTCTAAATGAGCTTCCAAACCCCTAAGAGGTCGCGAATTTTCGGTGCCTGACCAGGCAAAGATAGGAAGGGCAAGCAATACGATTGGAAAAATGTTTTTCATATTGTACTGAAAAGATGCGAGATTCACTCCATTCTCACACCTGGTAATTTGATTTTCCAGGAATTAAATGGTTGTTAATTAAACGAACTGACAATTTTAGGCCTAACCATAGAATTTATTCATGGAATTTTTTCGATTCCCATGTGGTTGTTTTACCACTGAAAATTGAAAGCCGCTGGTGCCGCAACATCTAAATTTACCGAAAGTGTTTTCGATTTTCTGGGTAAAACGGAGACGTCCCAATAATACCAGCCAATGTTGTCTGCATCTTTTTTTAGTTGATCTTGTTCTTTCGGAGACTCAAATTCTATTTTTACTGCGTCAATCTCAGATATCGGAATTTGCTGCATAACTCTAATTTGTCGTGGTTTGTCATCAAAACTTTCAATCTGTGTATGAATCTCTTTTTCAAAATGTTTTGTACTGCTAAGGGCAGCCGGATTTCTTGCTTTTTTATTTTCCCAAGTCGTGACCACTAGATTGTGTTCAACCCCGGCGTTGATATTTATTGGTTTGCCTTGGGGAACAGCTGCTAACCAGGTTTGATTAAGGTAACTGCCGTTGTAATAAACATACAAAGCACCTTCTGCTAAATTCCAATTAAATTGGTTTAATAGTTCGCCTTTTCGAAAAACTTTTAAATACTGTGCGCTTACAAGTTCCAAATGCTCTTTATAAGGGACTTCCTTTTTGGCGACGAAAAGTTTAATCCGTTTCGGACTGTCCCTAACTGTATGTCGACCGGAAATTTCGAATGTTTTTGAAAGTGCTTGTTCACCTTCGGTACTTGAGTCGGACGAATTGGCCGTGGCTATTGAAAGTTCGCTGGCGTCCTCGGATTTACTAGCAATACTTGTTTGGACAGCTTTTGCCTCGCGATAAGCGAGAGTAGTTGGGTAGATTTCGGGAGGATTTGTGTTTAGGGGAGCTCGAAAATTGCTAAGGTTCAATTGAACCCCGGTCCAATCTTCGCCCGAATTTTGCCAAACATAAGCATGTTGTTCTAAAATCGCTTTTCCATTTTTGCTATCGACGCGAATATCGTAGGTTGGCAACCAACCAGTATTTCCAACCAAATAATTTAAATCCACATTCGCCTCCACCTTTTCAGATGCGACAACCTCGATGAATACAGAGAGGGTCAGTTTATCTGATGGAGTCGAAAGTTCCTCAATTTTATTTTTTACCATTTCAATTTTTTTAAAATTTTCTTCAAATTCAGAAAAAAGTTTAGACCAAGTTGAGTTAGCTGACGAAGCTCGCTGTCCCCATAAATCCATAAATGATTTGAAACTACTTCTTGTCCAAGTATTTTGGTGTAGATTGAGCGAGAATGAATCTGAATAGTGTTCTGACAAGAGACTTAAATTCTGGGACTCATGGGATAAAGATTCTGACTTTTCTAAAATTCGGCTTTGTTTTTGGGCCAATAATATCGCCTCTTCACGATACAACTCAAGTTGCTTATTTCGGGATTCCAGTTGAAATTTTTTTTCATTTCGGATACCTAAAACTCTAACCATCGATTTTTCACGAAGCGAGACCTTTAGCGAATCAACGTCCGCAAGAGGGGTGATCCCATTAAATATGATACTATTTGGACCTTTTTCAAGGTGCAGTGTCTGATGCCGTTTTACATAGGCTCGGTCTTTGAAAACACTGACTTCAGTGACTCGAGATTCGCCGTTAGTAAAAGCCAAAGATTCAAGGCACACAAAAAGAATAACTGTAAAAAATGATTTCATTAGTCCTCCTCAGTAATTATAAAATTAGCCGGGTATGTGATACTGTAATCAAAAAGAACATCTTGTTTGCTTTTAGGCGGGATCGCCATTTGCCACACAAGTAGGCCTTGATTATCTTTAACCGAGCTTGGCTTGCGTGATTTAAACTCTACTTGAATATCGCTATTCGGGGACTGCGGAAAACTGTCTTTTAGTTCAACTTTTACTGGGAATGCATGATGATTGGCGACTTCGATTTTAATTTTGTAGTCGTTGTGGTGAGATTTTTTGAAAAATCCAGAATCGTCTGACTTGCGATCCACAACCCGTTTCACTTCAATATTGCTGTCACTGCCTAAGTCAAAACTAAAGGTGCCACCTTCTGAAATCGAAGACAAAGTAGTTTTGCTAATCAAGTCACCATTCATAAATATTTGTGCAGGTCCACCCAACAATGGAACATTGGACGAGTTCAGCGTTTTTGCGCGCAAATAGACTTTTGAGCTCTTTTTAGGAATTGCAAAATAGTTTAAGTCAGCCTTTAAAACCTGCGATCCAAATGGAATTTTCTGAGGGGCATCGTCTGAATGGATTGTCACATTAAACGGCGAAATAAATTCGATGTTTCGGCCGCGTGCATTCATTGCTGGCAAGTTAGAATCTGAATAGTTATTTTTACCTGGCGCCGGTGGTTGCGCCGTGATTTCGTACGATTCGCTTTTTGGTAAATCGCTCTGAATATTGGCTACACTTTGTTTTATCTGAACCAAAGAAGGAAAGAAACTTTCTAAAGATTGAAGGTTATAACTATTTGAATTTGGCCCGTTTCGTCTCGTACCATTTGAACTTACTCTATCAACTGGACCATTGGATTTTAAGGCTCCAATAACAGTACCTGAATTGGTCATCAACTTGTCGTTTCCCATTGCACCGTCTGAAATAGAATTTGCCGCCTGTTGCCCGTAGGCTTTTTTTGCTTTGCCAACTTTGGTGTCTTTTGCTTGTTCTAGGTCGCCAAAGTCTGCTTCATCTCTTTTTGCCGCTTTTTCTTCCTTCGCGGCGAAAGCTTGTGGCGCTTCTGGTGGACTTATAACTTGGGCCGGTCTTGGAGCGGCATCCATTGCCATATCGGAAGTCGGCATCGAAGGCTCAGGTGCGGCACCGCCGGTACCTTCAAATCCTTTTTGAACGGCAGCGATTTGGGCGCGCGCCTCGATTCGCTTTTCTGAAAATGTCCATCTATTGAGTTTAGGCAAATACAACGGTTGTGGATCTAATGTCGAAACGGTCAGCTGAACGTGATCCCAGTTTTCGCCTGTGTGTTGTTCAACTAGGGCAGCGGTGACGAGTTCGATCGATGCCGAAGCCGTTCGGCTCGTTAAGTCCGCTCGAACGTCGTAGACAGGATGCCAAGAAGCATTATTTATCATATAGCTAAGTTCAAGCGTCGCGTCCGTATTTGATTCGGAGAATAAAAGTACGAAAACTTGAGATCTTTTTTTCTGTTCTGACAAATCGGTTACGTGTTGCAGTTGGTTTTCTAAAAGGGAAATTTTTTCTTTGGTTTTAGAAATTTTTTCTTGAGCTAAAAGGCGCCGACTATTTAAATCTTTGGATTGATCGTTAATTTCATCCATGGCATTTTTTAAAATTTGCGGCGAGGCTGTAAAGCTTTTGTATCCCACAGCCGCTGGTGCACGAGTAAACGGAGCTTCGAGTTTCAAGCCATGGATAAAATCAAATTGATTGTCTAGCGACGAGTATTGATGATTTTGGTCCAAAAGGGTCCCATAAAGACTTCGAAGTTCAGCTAGTTCTTTAAGAATGGTCGTGGGCAGAGTTACCTTTTGAAAACTGTCTTGAATAATAATTTGCGAAATTCGGCCTTTAAAAACCTCATTCGCCTTTACTCGCAGGCTTTGTTTGTCAAAATTAACGGGCAGGTCAGTAAAGGCGATCCAACGAAAACCTGTTTTAAAATTTACTTTTGCCTCTCTATAAATAGTAGCTCGATCAGAAAACACGGTGACTCGCGCAATTTTATGAGGAACCGGTATCGCCGCCTTTTCAAATTCGGCGTCATAGTCACCATGCATTTGTTGCTCGAGCGGACTAAGGTTTCCTGATACTTCCGTCGATTTGGCCTTCTTTTCATTTTCTTCATTTTCGATTGGTGCTGACAGTGTGTTTTCTTCGGTAATAGCTGGCGACAGTCTATAAAATGTACCAGCTAGGCAAGCAATAGCGGCAAGAACCAAAATAAAATTTCTTTTTGTATATCTTATTTTTGTCATAAATAAATTCTCCAGGTGCTTAGGAGATTTTTATTCGGTCATATAGGTTAAATTGTGGCGGCTAGATTTTAAAATTGGTCAAAAGTCTTGTGTCAACACTTTTGATCTGTTCCCAATGGCTGACCTCAGATTAAAGCTGAGTCCCGTTAAATCGATTGATGATTTCATTCACAATGGCCTCATTGCCGGCAACCAAGGATTTGCTGTAAGGATTGTGAGGTTGGTTTTTGTATGTACGGACTACACCGCCGGCTTCTTCTACAATTATTTGTCCGGCCGCCACATCCCAAGGGCTTAAGTTTTTTTCCCAGAATCCATCAAATACGCCGCGAGCAACTTGGCACAAATCATAGGCGGCAGCGCCAGCCCGACGTACACCTCGGCAATCGCCCACTATTGACCCAAAATATTTTAATTGTTCAGCTAGTGCAATTTTATCATCTGGAAAAAATCCAGTGGCCAGTAAGCTTTTACTTATTTCTTTGTTTTTATTAATAGATAAGGGGCGACCATTTACAAAGGCCCCTTGGCCTCTCACTGCCGTATAAGTTTCATTTAAAATTGGAACATCTATGACGCCGACTTGCACTTGATCTTGCCATTCAAAAGCCAGGCTTATGCAAAACACTGGAAATTGATGGATGTAATTTGTTGTGCCATCCAAAGGATCGCAAATCCATTTTCCTTGGTCAGTTTTTTTATCTTCATTATTTTCAAAAAAAGTTTCTTCACCCAGGAAAAAAGTCCTGGGAAATTTTTCTAACAAATAGGACTTAATCACTCGTTCTGATTCCTTGTCGGCCTCACTTACTAGACCAGCATGAAATTTTTCTTCGATTTTTTTAAGTTCGCCAAAATAACTAAGCAAAACCTGCCGGCCTAGCCGACACGCTTTTAACGACGCAAACAGGATCTGATCTAAGTCCATATGCCCTCTCTGACAGCAGTCAGGCCAATACTAAATCAATATCTTAGGTATTCAACCATTAAAATTGTTGATTTTTATAGGCAGATCCCTCTATTTTGGCATTTGGTTTTAGACTTAACTTTCTTTGGTTTTTCTTGCCGACCCACCCAAGGTCGTATTGACCCGGGCGGCCTAAATCCGATAACTTAAAAGTAAGTCAATCGATTCATTACTAAGGAATAACAATGGGTGCAAAGTCAGATGTAGCCGTAAAATTAGTGTTAGTGTTTTTTATCTCGTTACTGTCGTTTTCGATAGGTACATACATCGGTAAAAAATATAGCGACAATCAACATAAGCTGGCCCAGTTAGAACCAAGCACTACCCCTGAAAAACGTTCCGTAGCTAGCGAAGGCGATGGAACCGCTGAAGCCACTCACGGCGAAGCGACCGCTCCAAAAGAGCAGATGATTTCTGATGATGAAATTAAAACTTTGGCTGATGATAAATTAAAAAAAGAAGAATTCATCGCTGATGACACTGAAGGCGATGACAACGCTCCCGCACACGGAAAACCAGCAGCCCATAGCGAAGTCCATGGCAAACCAGTTGCTCATGGTGACGAGCATGCCAAGTCAGCACCAGCGCATCACGAAGAACACGCAGCAGTTAAGGACGAACATGCGGCAAAAGACGCTCGCGAGCCGGCTACCAAACCCCATCATCCAGATCCCCATGCCGAAGCGCCTCACGCGGCGGCCCACACGCCAGCAGCTAAACCTGCGCCTAAGCATGGAGATGCACCATTAGAAGCGGCCGAGGCTTTTTTGGAAGGTAAAGTTCCCGAAGCGAAGAGGGCACCAAAAGCGGAACATCGGTTGCCATCAAGTTTGCCAAAAGATATTTCGCAATATGCATTGGGTAAATTTACGGTGCAAGTGGCTTCCTACAATACAAAAGAAGAAGCTGAAAAACGCGCCCTAAAATTAAAAGATCAAGGCTATCAAACTAATGTTTTCCCAGCAAAAGTTGCTGATAAAATGTGGTACCGT
>JAYTTH010000059.1:0-2609 GCA_043745515.1 Pseudobdellovibrionaceae bacterium
GCGGATGTAAACTCGTCTCTCACCACAAAATCACGAAAAGCCGCCGACTGTATTCTTTTTCTGGAATAGAGCAATAAACTTAGAACAGCCAAAGGCAAAAACCAGTGTATCAAAAAGTGATCCATAACTTCCACAAGATTAAAATTATTAATTTTAATGAATAAAAACAAAGGAAACCCCATAGCAGGTATGGAGCAAAACGCAAAAAGACCTATTCCTGCCCATACCCCCACTTCATTTTCAGAAGTTTTATATTTTGATTCTAAAACTGGCCAAATTAAATTAACGAATGCTCGAAATAAAATCAAAGACCCGTTTAAGGCTGACAAATATAAAACAAGAAAAAATAGAAACCCAAAAAGCAATCCGTATTTAAATGTTAAAAAGGACGGAGGTAGATAATCAAACAACAAAAATGGATTCGCTTGAGCCTGATTTCTCTGAATAAAAATCAAAGGAAAGACAACCACTAACGAAACTAAAGAGAACAAAATTCCAGTCACCGTCATTTTCAAAGCAATTGTTGGTGTATGATCTTGCTCGGAATAAAACTCACGAATAGTTAAAAACACCCCAAAACCAACGGTTAAAGTAAAAAACACATGCCCTATAGCATGCCCAATACTGTACCGGCTCCACTTATCAAAATCGGGATAAAACAAAAACCGCAAGGATTCAGCAATACTGCTGAGTTGCAATGACTGATACAAAAGCAAACTTAACGTGACAAGAATCAATGGTAAAACAACGATTCGAAATCGCCACAATATGGAACCTTTATGCTTTTTCCAAAGGGAAACAAAAGCGATAATATGCACACTTGCCAAAAGCCATTGCAACCAAGGGTGTTCAAATAACAAATACAATCTCTGGGGCTGCCGGGTTGTATCTAAAATTAGCATTAAAAAATCCGACAGGAAAAACAAAACCCATCCGCTTATTACACTGTAATAACTCAAGACAAAAAAACTCAAAAGGCACGGAACAAGCCAATAGATTTTTTGCCTACGATCATTTTGAAGCTGTGAGGCCAAAAACATTTCTAAAATCAAAACTGGGAGTCCAACCAGAAATCCAACTAAAATGTAGAGGAAAACAAAAGATCCTCCTCCATTTTCACTGACAACAAAAGGAAATCGCCATAAATTCCCTAGGGACAAAGAAGTCCCTAGGGAAATCATAATGAACATCAACTGGCGATGAGAACCCGAAGACATAAACTACCCCGATTTTTGACGAGATCTCATACAAAAAATCCGAATAGGAATGCCGTCCAATTTAAAAAAATCTTTCAATTGGTTTATCAAGAATCGCCGGTAAGACGGCGTCACGGCATCGGGATAGTTGGCAAAGGCAATAAATGCGGGGGGCTTTTGGTAGGTTTGAGTAAGATAATAGAATTTGACGTTTACAGTTCCAGCGCGAGGGGCTGGCGCCTTCCGAATAGCATTGAAAAAGAAGTCATTCAATTCGCTGGTTGTAACTCGAAAATTCATCATATCAACGACCACTTGAATTTCCTTTAGCACTTCTTCAAGTCCTTTTTTCTCTAATGCCGAAGTAAATACGACCCGAACATCGGTAAAAAAGTGGAAATGTCTTTTAATTTTATCCAAAAAGGTATTTCGGTAGTGCGGATCCTCTTTTTTAGCTAGATCTGATTTATTAGCGACAATAATTATTCCACGATGGTCTTCCAAAACAGCTTCTAATATTTTAGCATCTTGTTCGGTTGGACCTTCGACGCAATCAATCACTTGCAATACAAGTTGTGACTTTCGAATAGCTTCCTGTGATTTAAAGGCGGAAATAATTTCGACGTGATCATCCCGTTTGGCTTGCCGACGAAGTCCGGCCGTATCTATCAAGGTAAAAATTCGCCCCTCAAACTCAAATTGCGAATCGACGGCATCCACCGTCGTACCGGCAATAGGGCTTACCATCATTCGTGGCATTCCCAAAATAGCGTTAGCTAGCGAGCTTTTACCCACATTCGGTTTACCCACTATAGAAAATGTAATGCCTTTGTCTTTTTCAATTAACTTTTCAGGAATCAAGTTTGTAACCCATTCCAAAATTTCAGATATACCTTTTCTTTGTTCAAAAGCCGTTACAATTAAGTCTTCCGAGAATTCATAAAAATCGGCTTTGGAACCTTCTTCGTCGGCAATTTGATCGACTTTATTCACGATCAGCAAATAGGGCTTGCCTGATTTGTTTACTATTTTAACAATATCACGATCCTCAGGAATTAGACCTGATCGACCATCGACCACTAGCAAAATCATATCGACAGATTCCAAAAACTCAACCACTTGCTCTTTAATCAGCTTAGAAAAAATATCTTGAGCTTCGGTGATACCGCCCGTGTCAATTAGATCAAAAGTTTTTCCCCATATTTCGACAGGTTCGATTAAAATATCACGCGTTACACCGGGCTGGTTTTTAACCACCGACTTGCGGGTTCCTGTTAGGATATTGAACAATGTTGATTTGCCAACATTGGGTCGTCCAACTATGGCAACCTTTGGCACATCATTTGTTCTTATTTCTATTTTTCTCATGAGAATAACCCAACTCTTTCATTATACGTTCATTTTTAAACCAGC
>JAYTTH010000060.1:0-2597 GCA_043745515.1 Pseudobdellovibrionaceae bacterium
CTACCATCAATCTTCATGAGAAAATCAAATCATGAAATATTCGGATTGTAAACTATATTATGAACTAGGTAGTAATGCCCAAAAAAAATAGCTGCTGGGCGGCTTGGAATGTATTGGGCCAGAATGATTTAATAGGGATGCAAAAAGTAAGTCTAAGTTACTATATAAACCAATTGCAGCCATTGCCCTCAAAGAATAATTATTTTGTAACTTTAAATCCTCGCAAACAGATAAGCGGAACCACTCAAGAATTTGACTACGCTCATCCACAATTTAATCAAGAGGCTATCCGCGCACAACGTGATTTGCCCGAAATTCAAGGCGTTGGCGGCGTTTATTTCGCTGGTGCCTGGTCGAGATATGGGTTTCATGAAGATGGTTTGTTGAGTGCAGTCAATGTTGCCAAGCTATTAGGTGTTGATACTCCTTGGACGATTTCGTGAATTCTATTCTAATTGGCCGCGGCCATGTTTTTCATAGTCGTAGTGAGCTTGCAAAACACAGCTTTCGCTATCCTACATTTTTTTTATATTTTCGATGTGACCAAGAACAGGAACTTTTAAATCAGCTCAAAAAAAGATTTTTTGGCTTGATTTCATTTTCTGGGCAGAAATATCTAAAGAACGAGATCGGACCCGTTGGCAAGACAATCAAAAAATTTCTTAAGGAAAAGTGCAACTATGAGACTGGTACTGTCTGGCTTCACACGATGCCAAAAATGTTGGGCTATGCATTTAACCCTGTTAGTTTTTGGATTTGCAAACGAGATGATAAAATTGATGCTGTATTGGTCGAAGTGAACAACACCTTTGGGGAACGTCATTTTTATTGGATCCACCCTGAAACTGGTATCGATGAAACTACTTGGTACAAAGCTGAGAAAGTTTTTCATGTATCGCCATTTTTTCCAATTGATGGATTTTATCAATTTAGATTTCAAGTGGATGATAAACAATCTAGGATTGATATTAATTTTTTCAAACCGAATGGCGATCTTCGCCTTGCTACCTGGGTCAGCGGCCAATTTAGTTATTTACTAAATCAGAACGTGTATTCAATATTTGGCAGTTATGGTTGGATGACACCACTGGTGGTTATTCGGATTCATCTGCAAGCCGTTAAGCTTTGGATTAAAAAATGTCAGTTTTATCGTAAACCCGCACTACCCCAGCAGGAGGTTAGCTCATGACAGGCCCATCGTTTAGAACTAAAATGTTTTTACAGATTTTAAAAAAAGCTAGCTTCGGAACAGTGGATTTGACTCTTCCGAATGGGGTAAATGAACTGTATGGAACGGGAAACCCGGTAATCAAAGTGAATGTTAAAACCTGGGCGTCTATAGACCTTTTGTTTAGCAAAGGGGATATTGGGCTTGCAGAAGCCATTATTGATGGCAATTTCATTGTCGATGATACGGTTGCGCTCATTCAGTGGGCTTGCCAAAATGATCAGGCGCTGGGGCAGGCATTGCATGGAACTTGGTATGGGACTTTAGTTGCCCAATTCAGACATTTTTTAAATCGCAATGACAGAAAAAGGGCGAAAAAAAACATAATGTCCCACTACGATTTAGGGAATGAGTTTTATCGATTATGGCTGGACCCATCGATGACGTATTCTTCAGGTATATTTAAGAATGGTGAAACGGATATTTACGCAGCTCAGATGGCAAAATATGATCGGATAATTGAATCTCTGAATATCAAAGCAGGTGATCATATTTTAGAAATCGGCTGTGGTTGGGGTGGTTTTTTTAGTCGCGCGGTTGAAAAAACCGGCTGTAAAGTAACTGCTGTCATGAATTCGCCGCAGCAGGCTCGGCACAACGAAGTTAAAATCGTTGATCAGGGCATGGCGAAGTACGTAAATTTAATTCAGCAGGATTACCGCGATATTCAAGGCCAGTATGATAAAGTCGTTTCCATTGAAATGATCGAAGCCGTTGGCGAAAAGTATTGGGACACATTTTTTGGCAAAGTCGGCAGCGTATTAAAATCCAAAGGCGGCGCTTTATTTCAAGGGATCACGATTCGAGAGGATTTATTTTATTCGTATAAAAAAAATACCGATTTTATTCAGCAGTATGTATTTCCTGGTGGGATGTTGCTTACAAATAAAGTTTTTAAAGACAAGGGTTTAGAAAATGGGATGAATTTGTCTAATTCTTTTGAGTTTGGACTGGACTATGCTGAAACGTTAAAAATATGGCGCCAGTCGTTTAACAAAGCGTTGCCCCATATTAAACTGATGGGTTTTGATGATTCCTTCATTCGATTGTGGAATTTGTATTTATCGTACTGCGAAGGGGCCTTTCGCGCAGGCCGAATTAGTGTGGGGCAATTTACTTTAGAACGCTAGGCATTTTATGTAAGGCAGGTCAGTTAGTGCCAAAAATACTGATGCTAGCCCCAAAAGTACTGATCGGGTTCCAAAGCAAGCGGTGTTTCATGAAGCGTGTCGGTGTTCCAAATCGGAATAATGTTGTCTACAATAATGGATACAGTGTTCCCGTCACGTTCCATTTTACCTTTGATCGTGATAAAACAATGATTTAAAAATATATCAGAGTATTTTTCATACGTGCTTGGAAATAAAAC
>JAYTTH010000061.1:0-2590 GCA_043745515.1 Pseudobdellovibrionaceae bacterium
TTAGAGCCTAGGTGGAGAATGGGGCTCGCGCCCCCTTCAACCCCCGCTTATATCCCCCTCGCGGCAAGCCGCGGGGTCTTACGCTGAAGACGATAAAAATGTGGCTGGCAGTATTTCTGCCCGAAGATTAAAACCCCGTCTTTCCAAGGCACTAAAATTCAAACCGGCCCTACTTTAATTGATAGAACCGTTTGGTTTTCAATATTGGTTTTAGCGAATCTAACCTAAAAAAACAGTCCTTTGAATGAAACACTGCTAGGGACTATTGGGGCGTGGGACAGTCCAAGTGCTTCGGACACCCGCTCAACGGTAAGCCTATGGAAACGATACGCAATTGAGCCATTGAAGCGAAAATCATAACCGGATTGCTAAGAGTGTGGGGAACATAACGAAGTGAATGACAAAAAATAAAAATCATTCGGCGAAATTTTTTTCAGAATAGGAAATAAGGCGGCTTGATATGGATTAATTCCAGTGGCGTAATCCGACTACCCAGATTCATTGGCGCCTGATCGAAGATTTTTAGCCCGTCAATGGGAAACTCGGTTTGGTTACCTTACAAAGGGCATCACACTGCGAGAATAATACTGGCAGAATATCGGCAAAATACTAAACAAAATGCCGTCAGGTTGCTCGCAACTATCAGCCTATGTGACCTTACTTTAATCCGCCAAATATCCAAGTAGTTAAGATCAGTTAAGTGCTATTCTGAAATTCAAAAAAACTCTGACTGAGTACCCCTGAAGCAAGTATTAATATTATCACCTCAATATAAACATAAAAGGAGCATTCATTTGGATTGCTTTACTTTTTCAATTTCCTTTCCTTGTTACCTCAGTTTGCCTTTGCGGAACCTAAAATTACAAATCCGATCTTGAAAAAAAAAGGGAATCAGAATACATCGCGGGACACTAGAAATTTTAAAACGGTCGCCCATGGGCTTACTTGCATTAAAGAACTTTGGTAAGCAAATATTGTCACTCTGTCCAAATCTCTACACATGAAAAAATTTCAAAAACCTGATAACTTAATTTTATTCTACATTAAAAGACGGGAGAATTTTATGAGATTGATCGGACCTTACGCAACCGCCATTCTTATCGCATTTGTATCTAGTCTCTCTTTAGGACTTTCGTGCGAAGGCTTTTATTCAAAAGGTTCTAAACTCGACGCAAAGTTTTTTAGAAAACTAGGAGCGAGTTTAAGCAGACAACAAAACCCTGGGGATCGTCCTGACTTCAAAATAGAGCCTTACCATCATCCCAAGCCTTGGATCACTCGTGAAGGTGTCATCAGTCCTTACAATTCAAAAACAAATCAAAGCCAGGTCGAAGTCCCCGACGGAAAATTGATAATAGCAGAAATAAGATATGTGGGCCCTATCCGGGACGGCGACATTGTATCTAATTCTCGATATGAATCCGTTTTGTCCCAGTCAGCAAATGTACTTTTTGAAAATGCCTTTCAAATTGACCTCGCTACATTAAAATTCAAGTAATTTTTCAGGCTCATAAAAATTGGTTTTAGCCTCTCTTAGAATTCTATTGTGGCTTCAAATTTGTCAGTCGTCCAATAGCCCTAGGAAAGTATCTATTTTTAATCGGAGGTTGAGCCTTTCAAGGTTCAAAAACTTTGTCATTTTTTTGCTATCGTAACTATTCGGAGAATTTATGAAAAACAGTTATCTAGCAAAATTAAAAATCGAAGCAATTTCACTTCTTTCCGTTCAGAATTTTGCGATGGATTTACAACCACAGCGTGTTTCTGAACTATCTGAATCCAACGAAACGGCTTTAGACTCCGGAGTCAAAAGTATTAGGATCGAAAGTGGATTACGTCGTTAACAACAAGGAATGTAAATTTGTATTATAAATATCCCTGCAATTCAGAGTGAGCGCCGTTACGCGCTTGTAAAACTAGTTCAGCGGCCCGATTTCCCGACCGGCAGGCGCCATTCATGAATCCTTGAAATTTATCTGCAATATGTTCTCCTGCAAAAATTAATTTTCCTGATAGTTCTGGAGTCCAATTAATTTCAGAAAACTCTATCACCTGGCCCGGTTTTGGCGTTGCAAACGCACCCAAGTTATACGGCATAGTAGTCCAATTCATAACAGCCGAATGACCATCGAAATCCAATTTGGTACCTGGAAATATTTCTTCTATGTTATCTATTGCACGGTCTCGACTGGCCGGGCCGATCAAAGAGCCCAATTTACCTCCGGTGAAACTAGTAAGAATCCCGCTTGAACCAACTTGAGTTCGGCTTGTTTCCCATAGGTTTTGCACGTTTAAATCCGTGTAAACCATTCCATTTGATTTTGGAACCATTGTTGTTCCTTTGGCCAAGCCAAGTCGCCATATTTTTGATCTGTATCCAATCATCACTTTACCGCAGGTAGCATATCCTAGTTCTTGTATACATTTTTTCTTTAGTGGATTTATCTTTAGCGTCGATACACCATCGATAGTTCGCAAAACCGAGAAAGGAATCGTACAAATTACTTTTTTTCCTAAAATCGTTTGAGTCTCACCATTTTTATTTATAGTGATTTTTAAACCCGAGTGGCTGTCTTCAATTTTTACTACT
>JAYTTH010000062.1:0-2589 GCA_043745515.1 Pseudobdellovibrionaceae bacterium
TTGTGCCAGTGGAAATTGCGAATCACTAACCGCTGCTCAGGCATTTAGGAGTGGCACAAGACCAGGAAATCGCCTGGCACAAATCGCGGAAATTCGACATCCAATGATATGCCATCCGAGTGCTTCAAAAGGACGTGAGTGGCGGAAGCAGTTTCGCGTGAGCTCTTTTGTTCTAAAAGGTTTGCGCTTAACTGATTTGTCTTGCTCCATAAGACGGGCGACCGAAAGCGGTGGGTAGACCTTTTCGAACTTCCCGAGGCAAAAACGAGACGCCAAATCCTCTATAAACTCCAATAGTTGAATTTGAAACTTTCGGAAGTGGTGATCAGTATTCACTTGTTTGAAAGAAAAATGGCGCTCAGGATCTCTGGCGCCGTATGACTCTTCAAATTTCTTTTTAAATTTCGTTCAACAAAGCGTGCTTTGTATTCAGCGCGCTTCAAATCGCAGAAATTTTCGATCCCTATTCACAATGATAATTCGCCCGAGCTACGGCCGTTTTAGAATCATTGATACATTCCGTCGAAATTTCATAGTCGCTGGTTCGATGAGCGCTAAGTGGAGCACATTGAGCGTATGCTGAATAGTTAGCCCTGCTTTTGGCAATTCCAAGGTAGCCTATCGAATCAGGGTCTGAACAAGTTCCGAAGAGGCCATCTCCCAGCTCGCCACGTCCTATAATATCGCGCGCACTGTTTTGTGGTCGACATTTCCCGCGCGTTACGGTTATCTGAGTACCAAATGCTGGAACAGTAACAAAGAAATCATCAGAGTTCTCAGAGGCATGGAAGTTAATGTCATCTGCCCCGTGAAAAAAAATAACGCCCATATTGTTATAGTCGGATAAGGGATCGCCCAGGACACTCCTGCCTTGGTATTCCATTCGGGTCGCTTTCATACGCCCCGGTTGATCGAACTGGAATTCCAATCTGGCGGAAGTGCTGTTTGCAGCGCTCTCACAGACAAGTTGGGCTTTAGCAAGTGGGCTCAGTGCAACTAATGCCAACAGATTTGTTATAACGAATTTCATACATAATCTCCTAATTGAAGCCGAAGAGCGACTCTCTCAGACGCAACATGCGCCATTTCCTCTAAGGTACCCAGTTACACTCCAAAAATAAATTGATATTAATGCATATTATCTATACGTTTTACGCATATGTCTGAATTATTAAAAGAACTCGATAAATTGAGAATCTTTGTGGTCGTTGCGAGAAAAGGCAAAATCAATGATGCCTCGGATATTCTCAATCTTTCGCAGCCATCAATTACACGAGCCATACAAAAGCTTGAAGAGGCATTTGGAGCGGCTTTATTTATTCGCAATCGGGACGGAGTCACTTTAACCAAGGCCGGCGAGCTATTGAATGTGAAGGCCGTGCGAATTTTGCGAGATCTTGAAGATATTCAAGTTCGAGCGCGGCACATTGATCACGATTACTCAGGAATTCTGACCGTTGGGACATATGAATCCCTAGCGGAATACCTTTGGCCAGATTTTTTGATTTCTCTTCAAAAGATTCACCCACATTTGCAACTGTCGGTTAGGACGTCTCAATTTCATGATCCCATGCAAAGCCTTTTAATGGAAAACATTGATCTTCTCGTAGATGCCGAACCGCTGGTGAAAGATGCCGTGATCAGTTGGCCTCTATATTCCGATAAGTTTGGATTTTATATTGCGCCTACTCATAGTGGAGGCCCAAAGGATCAAGATTGGGCAAAGGGAATTTCCATTTTATATGTACGCCAGGCTTTTGATGAAGATCGGATGACTATAGAGAATCATCTGAAAAATGCCCATTATTCATTTTCAAGAGAATACTGTTTTGATTCATTCTCTACGATTAAGCGCCTTGCGATTAGGGGAATGGGTCTAGCTGTATTGCCAAGGCGCCTTGCCGAGGAAGATGAGAAGAAAAATAGGCTCAAGAGCATTTCCTTAAACGGATTCAGCGCAGGAGGATTTGGGAAGCATACCGTCTGTGCAACTGTCGCTGCCAAGAACGAAAAAGAACCGCGACTGAGACGAGTCATCTCGCTGTTGAAAAATCATCTGAGATAGATTTTTGAAGCGATGAAATCAGAACCTCACTCCATTTGTTCAGTCGAAGAAACGATCTTTTCGCTGAATTAATGCTCGGTGCTTTCTTACTTGTTGCGAGCTTCAAAAAGTTCCTTGAATATTCGTTTAAATCTCAAAAATTTGTTTTCTTGCAATTCCGGATCTGAAATTTTTTGTCAGCAACTCTTTAAACGCTTTAGGAATTTGGATAATTTGCGGTTGTGACTTAGCAATTGCGTTACCAATGACACTTGTTTGCGGTGTAAAAAGTGTTCGGTAGAGCAGGCGTGTCCCGTCTCCACAAAGGCTATGGAAAATGCACGCTAAGGTGCGCCTTTATTCGTGGGTTTTCTAAAAATCATTTCAGATTTTTCAAGGTCATATGTAACTTTAAACTGCTCCAAAAAGTAGTGGCCGACTAGCCCATCGTAGATAATTTTTTGAAACATTACTTTCAATGAATCTATCTTCATTTCGGGTGCATGGAGCAAATGAACCGAGCCCGTCAGTGTTGTGAAAAATCT
>JAYTTH010000063.1:0-9540 GCA_043745515.1 Pseudobdellovibrionaceae bacterium
CGACAATAGCTTTTCAAAAATAGTTTTGATGTCTAATCAAAAAATGCCAAATTGTATCTTTCAAGTACCTGTAAGTTGGTGGAATTATAGAATTTTTCAATAGACTCGGTAGATGGCATAGAATTTCCAATGAATTCTGTATTAAGAGGCCACAATGAATTTAAAATCTGGATTTTTATTTTTTTTCGCTAGTTTTTTTTTCTCCGGTTCAATAGCCTCGGCGCGAGCGCTAATTCTATTGCAAGAAGGTGACGTTAATATTGAACTCATCTCTGGCCCTCCAGTGCCTTTTGGAGCTGACGATTTATTTGATTTAGGAATTGTAGTGGGGGCTCAGCTTAATCGCACGAAAGAGCAATGTGTCGAATGGGATAAACGTTCTAGAATGGCGATCACCGATATTTTAATTGGAGTCCCTGGATTAATAACTGCTGAAGAGATTAATAGCGTAAGGGGAGCTGTTCTCGCTATTTTATCGGATACAAAATATTACGAAGAAATTTTAAAAAAACACTATGCCCGGCCTCGACCGTTTGAAAGAACAGAGGAAGTTCACCCTTGTGTGGCCCATTCAATATCAAACTCGTTTCCAAGTGGCCATGCGTCGGTTTCAAGAGCTGTAGCCAATATTTTAGGTGATCTGTTTCCTGATAAAAGGGTGGCTCTGCTGCAACAATCAGATCAAGTCGCAATAGAGCGTGTTTTGGGCGGAGTTCATCATCCAAAAGACATTGAAGCCGGAAAAGCATTGGGTGATTTAATTTTTCAAGCCTATTTGAAAAATGAAAAATATCTAAGTTGCAAAGTCGAGCGATCGATTTGCAAAACCTTGGGGATCCGATCTAAATAATAGAATAAGAGCTAAATAAGTGAATCAGAGGTTTCTTTTTTTAGAAACATTTTTTTCTCGGCGTCGGTCATTAAACGCCAGCGCCCTTCAGGTAATCCTCCCAAAGACAATGACCCGATTCGAACTCGTTTTAATCCCAAAACGGTGAGTCCAACCATTTCGCACATTTTTCTGATTTGGCGTTTTTTACCTTCGACAAGGATAAATTGCAATTGATCGGCATTCAGCCATTCAACTTTGGCTGGCTTTAATGGTAGGCCTTCAACGACCAATCCATGGCGCAGCAACGCCAATCCTTCGTCATCCAAAGGGGTAATTCCGTCGGTTGGCTGCACTCTGACTAGATATTCTTTTTCGCATTCGATTTCTTCGCCGATAATTGATTTTACAAGTCGCCCGTCATGAGTCAAAAATAGCAAGCCTTGGGATTCAATGTCCAAACGCCCAACTACAGAAAGATTTTTTGTAGCTGTTTCAATGGTCCGCCAAAAATCTTTTGGCAAATCGGTATCAATATCGCCATGAAATCTTTCCGGCGTGATCAAATCTAAAGCTTGTTTGTAGCTGCGTTCAGGCAAATTAGACACATAGCCAACGGGCTTATTTAAAATAACGGTAATGATTCTCTTTTGGGCGGCTAAGGCCTCGGCTTCAAATGATATTCGAACATCGCGAGTCACTTTGTGGCCAAGGGTAGCGATCTTGATACCATTGACGTAAACTTGGCCTCGAGCAATTAAATCATCGGCTTCCCTGCGCGAGCAAAGCCCTCGTTCAGTCATCAATTTAGAGAGGCGAAGAAGTTCGGACTTAGTTTCAATGGTGGATTCGGTAATCATATTAACCCCTGTTCTATCTGCTCGCGCAGTATTAAGGTGGCAGCTATATCGTAAGTTCGACAAAAATGGTATCCATTTCATATAATCGCAAAAAGCAAAGTCGATAGGGTGCCGGAATTTGGATCTGATCCCGCAGATATAGGGAAATATTTTCAGTAGTAGGGACCGTTTCCTTAAACTCTGGAATTGTGTAATTCAGATGCTGATGATCTATTCGATCTAAAACAAGATGAACAGCTTTTGACAATAAATTTCGAATGGCTAGAGTATTATCACACCCAATATCAATTTCAAGTTCAAGGCGATAATTGTGTCCATGGCCATAGTCTGAATAGCATTTACCAAAAACAGATTGATTTTTTTTTGTTGACCAGTTTTTTTGCTCGTACAAGTGAGCCGATGAAAAATGATATTCGCAAATTAAAGTCATCGAATATTGATCCCTCCGTCGACATTCAAAATAGACCCTGTAGTCCAAGAACTGGTTTCTGAGGCTAGAAAAAATACAGCTTCGGCAATGTCCAAAGTTTGACCAATTCGGGACAGAGGTTGCCAGGTATTCATCTGCGAAATAGTGGTAGCTCGCTGATCGTCAGGTAAAAGATGCAGTTTATGAATCGGGGTATCAACAATTCCCGGGGCGACGCAGTTGACTCGAATAGAATCAGCGGCGCCTTCCAGGGCCAAAGTAATCGTCAAATTTTGCAAGGCCGCTTTGGATGCAGAATAAGCAGCCGTATTGGCCGTCGGTTTAGAGCCTAAAGTCGATGAAATCATAACGACAGAGCCGCCCCCTTTACGTTTAAAAAATGGAAAAAGTAATGCGCTCAACTGAGCCGGTGCTAGCACGTTTATTTGAAATAAATTTTGCCACTCAGGTGAGTCAAAATTTTCATTTGGTTTGTTAAAATAAATACCGGCATTGTTAACTAAAATATCAATTGAATTGAAATCAAATTTATCTGGAAGATTGGCGATTTGCAGCGGATCTGCCAAATCACAAATAATAGGTTTAGAGTTGGGAAGCTCAACGTGAAGCTCGTTAAGGCGTTTAGCGTCTCTGGCCAAAAGGAAGGTGAAATAGCCGGCTTGATGAAATCTTTGTGCGACCGCGCGGCCAATACCGCTAGATGCACCAGTAATTAAAACTCGTTTCATGAGACCTCCCTTGACGAGGTCTCAAACTATATTCAGTTTTTTTAAAAAAGAACACTACTTATGCAGCTTTTTTCTTACCTGACATGAAGTGCTGATATTTTTTATCGAAGTCTAACGCTTGTTTGCCTTCTTTTGTAATTAAGCCTGCTTTGAACCATTCAAAATGTTCGTTACAAAAACTAGCTCGTTGGTGTTTAGCTTTGCAACCTTCCGCTTGGCAGCGACTATCCGCAAGTGAAACAACATTGTTTGGAACTAAATTCGGTTTATTTTCTGGTTTAGTTTCTTTAGCCATAAGTACCTCCTTAGGTCTTAATACGTTGATACAGTCCAGATCGGATTTATTAACTAAACCTTTAGCAGGTATTTTAGATGCAATCGTACTGAAAGATTTAAAACTGTCTGTTTAAACGACATTAAAGGAAACTTTTCCAAACTAGGCAGGGACTGTTTAGCTAAAGTGGAAATTAAGGTAAATAAACTTAATGAATCGTTTGCTTGCCGTGTTTACCTTTGCTTTGGGAATTTCAAGATTTGTTTTGGCAAGCAATTGTAACACGATTAATTTTATTGATCAGTTTCAAAAGACATTCAATCAAAACGATATTGGTTGGTGTTACGCATTTTCTGCTGCTGATCTAGTAAGTTTCAAAAATAGACTCAGTTTAAAAGGAAAATCAGTTTCCCCTTTGCATCTTGCCTTGTTGCAGAATTTAAATGAAGCGCAAAATTTTAACAAAGAAGCTGGGATTGTAAAAGCAGCTATTCGACTGGCGACCGTTCGATTTGATATCAGTGATCGGTCGGGGTTTTTTAGAGGCGTGTGTCTTGCTAATATTGATGAAAGATTAGCGGCTCGACAGCCGCATCTTGGATTTAGAAAACAGTTCTACCAATTGGCCCAGTTGAAAGAAAAATATGACGAATCGGTGAAAATCAAAAATACGGCTGCATTTTTGGATTATTATGCTCTGCTCGGTAAAGACAATTCGCCTATTACCTATTTGGCAACGGCTGATTTAAAAAAGTTGCTAGATTCGTCGAACAATCGAAATATTGGTATAGGATACTTGGATTTATTCTGTCCTCTAGAAGGTCGATTCAGATCTCCACAACCCGAATACCCAGTGAGTTTTGCAGTTGGTGATGAAATTAGTGTCGGACAAAAAGTCGGGCCCACACTACAGATTGCTATCAAAAGTGCAAACCAAGTATTGGACGAGGTTCACGCTCAACTAGACTTAGGAAATGTAAGCAGCATTCAATATTTTGCGGATTTTCTTACAAATGAGAGAGTCAATCGAAATTCTGGTGTCTACCATGCATCTACAGTGGTCGGTCGAGAATTTCTAAATGGCGCTTGTCACATTATAGTCAGAAATTCTTGGGGCGATTGCAAGGATTCCATTGGGAAAAGTAGATATTCTAACAATGTCACTAAGTGCAAGGACGGTAATCTTTGGATTGCCGAAGAAAAACTTTTGCGTCAATTAAATGGTATTACCTATATCAAAAAGGACTAATAGGCAGAACTATTTTTTTGAATCTAATTGAATCCTGTATTTACCCCAATTGACTTCATCAAAAAAACGATCGGCCGGAGTCTGCCTAATTCGATCGGCTGTTATGCTGACATCGACATATTTTAAATTGGCGGTAGAGTCTTTAGCAATATCTTTGGTGTTTATTTTTACTTTAAATTTCATACTCGATTTGGATTCCAGAGGGATATTTTGAATGGTTTTTCCATCTTTATCTGTGACAAGTATTCGGTATTTCTCAAAAAAAATAGTTTCTGGTTGTACTTGCCCAATATCATCTTTAAAGGACTGTTTGAATTCTTTAGGTAATGATTTTATGGGAATCCATAGAAATTTTCCCTCGATGTGTTTGCAAACTACAAATTGAATTTCAAAATTAGAAATAAAAATGGAATCCTGTCTTTCCGATCTGCTGACAGCTAAGCTCAAAGGCTGAAGAGACTCAGCTGGTGGGGGCGCTGTTTCGGTGCATTCGGCAGTATTTCCACCTACTATTTTTACATTTAATAGTTCGGCTAAGGAGGAAGCGGATAAAAATGAAATTAACACTAGAATTGCTATCGGGTTCATATAGAAAATGTATCATACTTTAATGACAAAGTCCGAGCTGGATATTTGGCAAATTTAAAAAACGTCTAAAATTGAGAAAAATCGATCATATTTAGTTTGTTAATTTTCAATTTATTGAATTTTTCCCTAAGCAATATCGAAAGCTCATAGCGCCCGGTAGGTATTATTAAAACTTTTTGTTTAATATATTTTAAAATTTCAAGACATAACATTTTTTGTTTTTTTATCTTGGGCTCGTTTTTAAGCAGAGCGATTTTTCTAGTTAGGACATCGTCAGCAATTTTGTTTAGATTTTCAGGATTGTCTGGCTCAAACAGTTTCACTGCTGAATAGCAAAGTGGAGTTTCCAAAGGGACACCTTTTCTGTAAAGTGAAGGCAGATCTGTTTTTAAAGTTGTGATGAAAACTTTATTCTCAAGTTGTTTTACGGTGACATCAATATCCAAATAGGATTTCCACTGGGCTTTTAACCACTCACCCGTGCGCTGGTGATCTTCGCCGCCGAGTTGGGAAAAAACGACTTCAAGGCTTTGTTTTGGGTGTTTGAGAGTAATTGATTGTTTCTTTTTAACAAATGGATAGCAGAGGGGGCTATCTATCGCCTGATCGCTAAATTCAAAGCATCCTGGGCGACCCGTAGAATTAAGTAATTTCCGCCATTCATCATAGTCAATAACATCAGTCAATGCTTGGCGAGCGGCCAGATCTAGTTTCTCTAAATTAAACCCAAAATAATCAAAGCGCATGACTTCAACGCCCCGAAAGGAAATGTTTTTTTTCCAGAGCGGAATTTGCGCAGTGGGTACCCGACGTGCTAAATCGATTTCATTTTTTGAAAACATGGGAATTTGAATAGACTCGTCGGAAACATACACAAACACCAATTCGGGTCGTATTCCGGTGACAGGATAATTGAGGTTTGGCTCCATTCGCAATTCCAAAGTTTTTGTATCATAAAACTTTATTCTGTAAGGGCCCGTTGATAAAATCGGTTGGCCGATGTTAAAGTTTTTTTGCCGAACTGGCGCGATCATGGGCAAGGCCAATTTAAATTCAAATTCAGGATCCAGCTCTGTCAGCTCAAATTCAATGGTTTGGTTATCAGGTGCTTTAATTCCCACTCTAGCAAAATCAGCAATTTCCCCATTCGCAAAGGATCGAGCGGCTTTAATCGAAAACAACATTTCTTTGCGAGAAAAACTAGATTTTGGATTCAAAATGAATTCATAGGTATCTAAGAAATCTTTGGCTGAAATGGATTTCCCATCGCTCCATTTAATATTTTTCTTAAGCAAGCAATGCAATAAAGTGAGTTTTTTCCAAAAACATTTTTCTGACAAATCGTTTTTTAATTCATTTTTTTCATTGATCCAAAATAAATTTCTAAACAAGGCCTGGTGAATATAACTCCCCGATGCAGAACGAAGATTAAGTGGGTTAATTTCACTTAGCTCGTTTTGATAAGGGATCCTAAAAACGGTTTCAGCAGTTGAAGCCGCTCGGGCGTTTCCAGAGCCAATCCAAAAAAGGGCAAGGATATGAGAAAGGAAACGCATCGAAATCAACTTAGGTTAGTTCGATTTTAGCAATCGTTTGAAGTTGCATATTGCTTGTGCCTTCATAGATTTGACCGATTTTAGAATCGCGCCAAAACTTTTCAACCGGGTATTCTTTGGTAAATCCATTACCGCCAAATAAATCGATTGCCATCGAGCTTATTTTTTCAGCTGCTCGTGATGAATACAACTTAGCCATCGCCGCGGATTCTACAAAATCTTTTCCAGAATCTTTCAGACGTGCGGCGTTGTATACCATTAAGCGAGCCGCTTCTAAAGTCAGGCGCATTTCTGCTAACTGAAACTGAACTCCTTGAAAATCACTTAGCTTTTTTCCAAATTGTTCCCGGGTCTTTATATAGTTTAAAGTCGCTTCATAGGCTCCTTGTGCAATGCCAACCATCTGCGCACCAATTCCAATGCGGCCTTCGTTCAGTGTTTCGATTGCGATTTTGTAACCTTTGCCGACTTCGCCTAAAACATTGGCCAGCGGGACTTCACAATTTTCAAATAACAGTTCGCAGGTTGAACTAGCGCGAATCCCAAGTTTGTCTTCTTTTTTGCCGACTTTAAAACCAGGGAAAGATCGCTCGACAATAAAAGCGGTAATTCCTTTGTAGCCTTTGCTGAAATCAACATTGGCAAAACAAATAAAAACATTAGCATGGGCTGCGTTTGTAATCCAAAGCTTGGTTCCATTTAAAATAAATCTATCACCTTTTTGTTCGGCTTTGAGTTTTAATGCAAACGCATCGGATCCACTGCCACTTTCAGACAATGCGTACGCGCCCACCCAATCTTTGGCCATTCTGCCCAGGTATTTTTCTTTTTGAGCTTCGGTTCCCCATTTTAAAAAAGCATTGGTAGTGAGTGTGTTTTGCACATCTACAAGCACTGAAACTGAACCGTCGACACGGCCCAATTCTTCGACGGCTAGGCAAGCCATTGTAAAAGTGGAACCTGTGCCGCCATATTTTTCAGGAGTTTCGATGCCCATGAGGCCCATTTCAAAAAGCTTTTTAATTAAGGATTCGGGCATTTGGGATTCTTCATCCATTTTATTTACCAAAGGTTTGATTTCGCTTTCTGCGAAACTTCGAATAGCGTCTTTAAATGCCATTTCGTCGTCAGATAGGGTTGTAATTGCTGGTCGAGAATTTTCGTTTGGCGCGCTCATGCGGTTCTCCTTAAAGTCCTACGTCAATGTAAGTTGTAAAAACGTATCGTAAAATAATGGCAAGATCAACAATGACTCACTCGGTTGGGCAGCTTATAAAATATAGATTTCAAATGGACTTTCGAAATTATTTTAATTAACTTTAGACCCATGGATGTAATGCAATTTGGAGTTAACATATTTCTTATTTTTTTCCCGTTTCTGTTTGCTCTTTGTTTTCATGAGTTTGCTCATGGCTGGGTAGCAAAACTAAAAGGAGACAACACTGCTGAAATGATGGGCCGGTTGTCCTTGAATCCACTGGTGCATATGGATTTGGTAGGCACCTTAGTGCTTCCGCTTATTTCGATTTTTTCAATATCGTCTGGGGGACCATCTTTTTTCTTTGGATGGGCAAAGCCAGTTCCCGTGTCCTCTCGCAATTTAAAGAACGTAAGAAACGATATGTTTTGGATTGCCCTAGCCGGTCCTTTGTCTAATTTACTTCTGGCGTTGGTTGCCGCGGTCATTTATGTACTGGTAATCACCCATGTGTCGGAAGGTCTTCAGGCGCCAGTGAAAAGACTTTTTGTTTCATTTTTGATTACAAATGCTTCGTTAGCTGTTTTTAACATGATTCCAGTTCATCCCTTGGATGGTGGTAAAGTTTTGGCCCGTTTTCTGCCTGCACGAATAAATTCACTGCTTGAGCAAAATGAGCATATTTCGAGCATGGTTTTGTTGTTTATTTTTATCTCGGGATTGGGTGCGCTCATCTCGTATCCAGTGCGGTGGATTGCAGAAGGCATATTGCAACTGGCATTTATGGTCTTTGGTGGCCTCAGCTAGCGAAAAGAGTTTATTAACCGTCGGAATACAATATGACAGAAAAAGAATTAAGCACAGACACACCCCTCAATGTAGTGAGTGGTATTCGCGTCACCGGTGAAATACATGTCGGAAACTATTGGGGCGCGATTCGAAATTGGTTAGAATTACAAAATCAATACACTTGTTTTTTTGGACTTATGGATTGGCACGGTTTGACTACTGCGTACAAGCGTTCAGATGAAATCTTGCCGTTGATGAAGGATATGTACGCAGAAATCATTGCCTGGGGCGTGGATCCCGACAAGTCGACTTTTTTTATACAAAGCCAAGTTCCAGAGCATTTAGAATTGTTTATGATATTTGCGACCATCACTCCGATGGGGTGGTTAGAGCGAGTGCCGACTTGGAAAGATGCCGAAGAGGAAGCTAAATCAACTGACACGCATAATTTGGGTCGTTTTTCCTACCCAGTGCTTCAAGCAGCCGATATCGCGATTTACAATGGGGCACTCGTGCCGGTAGGGCAAGACCAGGTGGCCCATCTGGAATTGTCGCGCGAAATTGTTCGGCGCTTTAATCACCTTTATAAAGCAAAAATAAAAGAACCTAAAGCGTTCTTAACAAACACTCCTGTGTTGCCGGGGTTGGACGGTCGTAAGATGTCAAAAAGTTATGGAAACACGTTGTTGCTAACGGAAAAAGACGAAAAAACGCTTAAGAAAAAAGTGAACATGATGTTAACGGATCCAGCACGGGCGCGTCGTGAAAACCCTGGAAATCCTGAAGTCTGCCCAGTTTATACGTTTCACAAACTTTATTCAAATGACGAAGACCTTAAATGGGTGGTTTCTGGCTGCACAACTGCTGGAATTGGCTGCGGCGATTGCAAGGCTCGGCTTGGGCTGAATATCAACACAAAAACAGAGATACCAAGGCAGAAGAAAGCGGAATTAGTGAGCAAACCTGAAGATTTGGATCGACTAATTAAACAAAATTGTGAAAAGGCGCGACATTATGCGCAGAAAACGCTTGAAACAGT
>JAYTTH010000064.1:0-9526 GCA_043745515.1 Pseudobdellovibrionaceae bacterium
GTTTCCAAATCATCCGTATTCACGCGAAATTTTAGGGTCTAACGAGTCATTGGATTTAATAAATCGTGAAGCTTTGACTAAATATCATCAAGCTATCTACAACCATCAGAATTTAGCCATCTGTGCTGTCGGTGATTTCAATAGGGAAAACCTGGTGGATAACTTGAATGGGCTTTTAAAATCCATGCCGTCGGGGAAAAAAAATGAAGGCAGGTCGCCGCTCGGGAAACTAACTAAAGATGAATTTTCCTTTAAGGAACTTAAAAAAGAACAGTCACACATCGTAGTCGGGTATAGGGGCTTAAGCTTTGCGGACAAAGATCGATACACACTGGACGTAATTCAATCTATTTTAGCCGGTCAAGGCGGTCGATTGTTTTTTGAACTTCGCGATAAGAACTCGCTGGCTTATTCAGTTTCGCCCTTGAAAATGGCTGGAGTTGAAACCGGGTATTTTGGCGCCTATATAGGATGTTCGCCAGAGAAATCGAAAAAAGCGATACAAATGATTAAAGATGAGTTCAATAAATTAGGGACGACAAAGGTAGGCCCTGATGAATTAATACGATCGCAGCGGTATCTTTCCGGGCGAAGCGACATTGATTTGCAGAGAAAAGGCAGCATCTGCAATAGCATTCTTTTTGATGTAGTATATGGTTTGGATTCAGAAGAAACATTTAAATCATCGGCTCGTTTTTTTGAAGTTACCGCCGATGATGTTCAAGCATTGAGTCAAAAAATATTTTCGCAAAACTCTGTGATATCAGTTGTGGGGCCCAGTTTTCAATAGAGAGGTACTTAACGTTTAATTATTTCAAATGCTCTTTGTTCCGTGTTCGTCGAGGGAATTACATCCAAATCCATTCGAGAAACCTCTTGGCCTAAGCTTGTAAGAATTTGAACGCGCCATTCACCTGGCTGATAATTGGTCTTATAGGTAAATCCGCGAAAACCTAACTTTCTGCCTCCTACAATTTTTAGGGGAATTTTATCAGCCGCTTTCCAATTGCCCTTAACTTTTTGCGACCACTGAACAAAAATCTCATCTGAAAAACGGGTGGGTGAATAGATTTGAGCGTAATAAAATATTTTATCGCCGGGTCGAGCGACAAAATGTTGATCCCCTGACTCCCAAAATTTCCACCAAATTTTTTCTGTTGAAAGCAAGTAATTGCCCTGATCCTTTTCTACATTATGGTAGACGCCTTGTTCAACAACGCTCAAAGGCACAGGTGGGATCCAGCCCATGAATGAAAACACCACAAAAAGTCCGATCACAGAAAAGCTGGGTGCTAAAACCGTTTTAAACAGAACCATCGGATGTTGAATTATTCTATGCAACAACCAGTATAGAAAATAGAAAACGCCAAGAGTAGCAGCCATTGACAGAATCAAGGGGGTCCATCCAATAAAGCCCAATGCAAGCGGAAATATAACTGCAAAAAACGAGAACAAGCAAATACCGAACATTCCTACTTTAACGCTCATATTGGACTTCTTGACGCCAGGCAGTTCGTTGGCAAAAATCACCAACACCATGACTCCAAGGAATATAATACTATTTAATATGGAAGCGCTTTTTATATAAAACAATGAATAAACATTTAACAAGGTGCCGAGCATGAAATGCAAAAGCAGATTCCTATAAGCCCAAAACCGCAACATTTTTTGCCCGGGTTTCCATTTAAAAAGTCGAAAAAGAATTTCAAAATAAAGAAGCGTAAAAATACCAGAAAGGTAGACTATTTGCTGGATAATCGCGAAAGGATCATCGACTTCGGACAGCATAAGCATGTCAAAAACAATACCACCCAAAAAAAACAAGACCTCAAATTTGCTCTCATTAGCTTCGTAAAAGTGAAGAAATTTATTTTTATATTCAATTATCATTGTGAATCCAGTGTTATTTGATTTTATATTTAAACGAATCTTATTTCGAAAGTCTAGGTAGTAATAATAATAAAAAATACCGTCTAGTTACCCTGACGGCTGGACTTGGTTTTCGGGAGGATTTCTCCGACAGAGAGGTGCTAAAAGGAGCGACCATGTCCAAAGAAAAAATTTCGTCGATGGCTGACGCCATTTCAAAACTTGAATCTGTTTCTCAATCAAAAGCAGAAAGCATCAAAGATCATCTTGAAAAAGACTACGAAAGTCTAAAAGCGGCTTTGGAAAGCGTAAAGCCTTATTTTGAGGACATTAAAGAAAAGGCAGAAAAAGAAGCCGCCGCGACCAAAAAACAAGTGGAAGCGTCTGTTAAAGAAAATCCTTGGTTGGCGCTTGGAATTGTCGGTTTAATTGCATTTGTCATTGGATTGTTTATAGGGCGCGATCGGAAATGATGGGCACCCTCCTTTCTATTATTCTAAAAATTATAGAAGGCCGCCGAGTCATCAATCAGACTAAAAAAGCCGGCTTGATTTATTATATTAAATTCTTATCCACCATGCGAGTCAGCTTGATGGGGGTTGCTTTTCTAATTTTCGCGTTTCAAATTTTTGTGTTCTCTATGGTTGGACTTGTTATTATTGGAGTCTATTTGGCTCCCGTTGAGAATGACACCAAAGCATGGATACTCTTTGGCGTGTGTTCTGTCATTTTTCTAATCACCGCAGGCCTCATGGCATTTGCATTTTCCGAAAAAAATTGGCTTAAATATTCGGGCGCAACCGAATTGATTTCAAAAGTAGATTAATTCTGATTGGTTGACACCGGATTCTGATGCGGCCAGCATAGATATTTAATCGGGAGTGTCTATGTGGAAAAGTGCTATGCAGATTCTTTGGTTCCTTTTATTTGGTCTAAGCGCATTGGCCGGAAAAGTAAATTTGGATGCCCGAACTGATTTTGAATCCTATAGCGCAAACGATAGCGTGGGTCGGCCAGCTTATTCCGTATTCAGAATAAACCGATTAAAAATTGATTTTCAAAATGTTTTAGGAGATGCAAATTCGTTTAGGGTTCGGATTGATCCATTAAAAATAGGGGACTCAACGGTCCTTAAAAATAAACGCGACGGGGTTTCATCATTTGTCGATTTTGGATTTATTTCTCATAAGCTTTCCGATGAATGGGCGTTTTCAATGGGAAAAATTATCACGGGAATGGGCGGCACCGAAGGATTGAACAATCCAGGTGACGTGTATTTACGGTCAGTCGCAGGTGAAGAAATAGCGGCAGTGTATTGGCCAGTCGGCGCTCAATTGCAAGGCACCTACGGAGACCAGAAGATAAATATAAACGTCGCCAATATTACAGAAGACGTGACCGACGGCACGGTGGCAAAAAACCTATCGAGCACCAGTCAGCTCATGGGCTTTACTTACACAGGAAAGTTATCAAATGGCCAGGTAGTTCCCACGGTTGGCTATCACTCTGAAACATTTAACGATACGGTGCTGGTCAAAACGACAAAAAATTATTTAGCTTTTGGTGCAAAATTTCTTATTTCTGATTTTGAAATCGAGACGGATTATTTGGAAAACAAACACACGTTTGATCCGCAATCGACCCAGCTTATTGAAACAGTGTCTGGCGTTGCTCTTATACGATATAAGCTTGATTCGGGATCGGTTCATTTTAAATATGAAAACTCCAGCTTAAGATCAGCAACCTCAGCGAATGTAGACACAATGTCCACTCTTAATAGCCTAACAGCTGCTTATGAATTTAAACCCTACAAAGATGATAATTGGCGTGCTCATTTGGCCGTAATACAACGAAACACAAAAGCTGACGGAGTAGATTCAAAGTCCGAAAAGAAAGTTTATTTAGGCATGAGAGTTCTGGCAGATTTCCTAAAATAGGGACAGGCTAGGCAAAAGACACACTAAATAATTGTAGTTCCCAATATTAGTTGACCAGGGCCTGTCGATTAGAAACTTTTTATTCAGAGCGTATCAATACGATACATAAAATCTGTAATATAATTCAATTTCATACCAGCTATCAGAATTAGTATTCTGGCTAGCTATCATATTTCCTTAAATTAATGCCGAAATATTAGTATAATTAAAGGTATAAAACTATGAGCGCGGCCGTAAAACAAGAGATCAATATTCTACTCAGCCCCCGAGACTATTTTGACCAAGTACTCGATGATGCGTTTTATGCTAGGAAAATTAAAACAGAATCCAATGTTAAAGGGTATTTAATCGAAGTATTGGAGCATTATTTAGATGCTCAAAATTTATTTGAAAGTGAGCAGAAAGACGAGTCTGGAAAGCGAAAACCAAACACGCTTGCTGAATTGTATCTGACCGCAGCCAATTCAGAGCTTCGGCAAAAAATAGAGTTGCTTAAAAAGCTCGGTGATAAATCTCTTTATATCAGTGGTTTTTTTGGCGACTCACTACAAAGAAAAATCGTTGATTTGGATTATTATGTAAACATGGGTGGGTCTGCCTATGACACATTATCTAAAACGGTCGACAGACGAGACCCTTTGCGTGATGTGTTTGAAACAATATCCCGACGCTTTGTAGATTTTGTTGAAGCACTGACTTATATTAGTCAGAACTCTATGGTTTCTAACAATCAAAGTCTTTTGCGGCTGTATGACCGGTACCTGCAAACAGGCTCGACTTTGGCTAAAGAAAAACTCCTCGAGATGGGCATTGTAACGCTGCCAAGTGATCAAAAAAATCCTATGAAACAAGACAATTAGAAATCAAGTCATCAGTCGAGGTAATTCCCTGGGTGACAGTTTCAGAACATACGACTACAATCAAAAGACATAAACTAATATTAATATAGTTTAAACATCGGGACAGATATGTTTGGCCTTGGAATGGGTGAAATAATAGTTTTAGGAATTCTGGCTTTGGTGCTAATTGGGCCCAAGCAATTGCCAGAAGTTGCGCGCACTATTGGTCGATTAATAAACGACCTTAAGAGAAGCGCTGAAGGCATTACTGAAGACATTAAAAGACAGGCCAAAGTGGACTTGGATTTAGATATTGTAAAAGATATTCAAAAGCCTTTTAAATTGGACCGGGATCCCGATCTGCCGCTGAAAATAGCAGAGATTCCTAAGACAAATAGTTCTACAGCTACAGAATCAAAACCTGATATAGAAATTCACCCGCCTGATCAAATGACTTTCACCTTTGAACCCCCGGTAAAATCAGATGTTGTCGCAGCCGGCGACGTTATCCCTCTAAGCCCTGATTTAAAAAACAAAGACATCGAGAAAAAAGATTAGATGGAACAAGAAAAAGTCGAACCCACCGATAGAAATATGACATTGACGGATCATCTGACTGAGCTTCGCAAACGTGTAGTCAATAGCCTTTATGCACTTTTTATCTTTACTGGAATTGCTTACAACTACAGTACTGAATTGTTCGATTTTATTCGCAAACCGATTGCCAAATATTTGCCAAGTGGAGGACTAGTTTATACGGCGCCAATGGATAAATTTATGGCTCATATTAAGCTCTCGATTGTGGCGGGCATCATCGTTTCTTGCCCATTTTGGCTGTTTCAGCTTTGGAAATTTATAGCACCTGGACTTTACAGAGATGAACGTAAATACATGACAAGTTTTATTTCTCTTGGAACCATTTTGTTTGTGACTGGCGCGGCCTTTTCATTCTATGCCGCTCTTCCTATGACCTTTGATTTTTTATTTACATTCGCCGGCGATCAGGACAAACCGATGATTACGATTGATCATTATTTGGATTTTGTAAGTCAGTTTGCTTTGATGTTTGGTGTGTCTTTTGAGTTGCCCTTGGTCCTAACCTTGCTAGCTATGGCAGGTTTGGTTTCACAACAGTTCTTGATTGATAAGGGTCGCTATGCGGTGATGATCCTAGCGATCGTTTCAGCAATAATAACTCCGCCTGATATCATGAGTATGACGATCATGTTGGTACCACTGATTGCCTTGTATTATATCGGTGTTCTGATGGTTGGATTTGTACAAAAGAAAAAGGCCGCCGATACAGCAGCCAAGTAGAAATAATTTTGAGTGGATTTAAATCTAGTATAATTTTTCTTTTAAAAACGTGTATTGCATGGCCATATAATCAGCAGCTTGATTTAAATCAGCCGTGCGACCATGACCGCCTTCGATGTTTTCAAAATAGAGATACGGTTTGCCCATTGATTTCAATTTCGCTGCCATTTTTCTAGCGTGACCTGGGTGAACTCGGTCGTCTTCTGTCGACGTCATAATAAAAATTTCAGGATAGGTTTGTGAGTCTTTGACATTATGATAGGGCGAATACCCAAGCAAATAATCTCGTTCTACGGGTACTTCTGGCGAGCCATATTCAGCAACCCAGCTTGCTCCAGCGAGTAGCAAATGGAATCGTGACATATCCATCAAGGGAACCTCACAAACAATCGCATTGAACAAATCTGGCCGTTGAGTCAAAGCCACTCCCATTAGCAAACCGCCATTGCTGCCGCCTTTAATTCCTAAGTGGGGCGGTGAAGTCACTTTTGTCTTTATTAAATCTTCGGCTACCGCGAAAAAATCATCAAAGGCTCGTTGACGATGAGTCTTTAATGCGGATTGATGCCAACTTGGACCAAATTCACCGCCGCCACGAATACTGGCCAAAACGTAGGTTCCGCCGCCTTCTAGCCATGCCTTGCCAATTACACCAGAATAATCCGGAACCATTGGGATTTCAAATCCACCGTAGGCATATAACAGTGTTGGATTTCTAGAGTTGTATTTAATATCTTTGTGCCTGACCAAATAATAGGGAATTCGAGTGCCGTCTTTACTGGCTGCCCATTTTTGTTCAACCACAATATCGGATGAATCGTAATAGGAAGGTAGAGATTTGAGTTTTTTTAAAAAGCCTTTTTCAAAACTGTATAGAGTAGTTGGTTGGCTGTAATTCGCATAGGTCAGAAAAACCAAATCGGAAGTCGATGATGTGGCCATTATCGACGAGTTTCCCAGCACCGGAAGTCTTAATGGAACTAATTTTCCTTTTGGTGACAACTCAAATATGTTAGGATTCACTTCATTTAAAAGCGTGATCCAGCGCTTTGTTTTTGAAAAACTGATGTGACTGAAAATTTGTTTGGGCGTTGAAACATAAACCAAATCAGGAATAGGCGTACCTGAATTTGCCAGAATCTGGGCCAAAGAAATCTTTAACAACGAGCCGGAAACAAACGTCGTTGAAGCGGTTTTCAAATCAGATTTAATTAAAAAATAGACCTCGCCATGAAATATCCCTTCAACTTCGCTATCCAATGGAATAGGGATTAATTTTGCTTCGCGCTGCGCAGTCACTACATAAGAATGGCCCTCGAAAAAATTAATTCTATCTGAAATAAAGGCGTACGTTTTTCCGCCATCTTCCATTGCCTGAGCCCACATTCCAATGTTTTTAGTCGGAGATTCTAAAAGCAATTTGGCGTCAGCCAAAGGCGCCTTTCGTTTCCAAAGCTTTGCAATTCGAGCGTAACCAGAGTCGGTCATTGTGTTGGGTCCAAAATCAGTGCTAACTAAAAGTGTGTCGATATCCACCCACGAAGCCGTCATCTTGGCCTCAGGTAAAACAAATCCATCAGTTACAAACGATTTTGAAGCTATGTCAAATTCACGCATTACCGTGGCGTCTTTACCTTTGCGAGATAAGAATACCAACGCACGCGATTTTCCACCTTTTTCTAGATCTATATGCTTTAGTACCCAGCTTTCACTTTCTGCTCTACCAAGCGCGTCGACATCCAATAATATTTCCCAGGCAGGAGCCGCCTTGCCAAGCTCAGATAACTTGGTTCGGCGCCAAAGCCCGCGTGGGTTTTTTTCATCTGTCCAGTGGTTATAAGCAAAACTCCCAACAATTGAAACGTAAGGAATTCGATCTTTGCTTGCTAAGATTTCTTTTATGCTGGACTTTGTTGTCGCGAAACTTGAATTGGATTTAAAATGCTTGGTGGAAAGTTCATTTTCAGATTTTACCCAAGTCATTGATTCAGGTGATCGAATATCTTCAAGTTTAAAAAATGGATCAGGCGTCGAATTTTGCTTACTGTCCATAGTCGCGCACGATGAAACGAAAAACAAAGAGACCAAAGAAAGAATGACTTTCATACTCAACTCCCAATTCAGTTAAAAACATTTAAATCTTAAGACTCAAATTTGATAAGCACGGCACCGGATTCAACACTATCGCCTTGCTTGATACAAATTTCTTTTATTTTCACTTCTCTTGTTGAACGCATTTCATTTTCCATTTTCATCGCTTCCATTATCAGCAATGGCTTGTTTGCCGGAACCACATCGCCAACCTTAACAAAAATTTCGATAACTTTTCCGGGCATGCCAGATTTTAATTCGTTAGCCCCAGAACCACCGCCGCCCTTTTTTAAAGAAGCGTGCAAAAGCATTTCATCATTGTATATTTTAATGCTTCGAAATGAATTTCGAGCAAACACCGTGTATTCGGTGTCTTTACCAAGCACATCGATCAAATACGACTGACCTTGAAATAAAAAACTAATATACTCTTCGGCGGACTTATAATCATTTTTGGAAATATCATGATGTTGCCAGTCAGCACCCTGGGCCTGTAAAGACACTTTCCACGAATGGCGAGTTTCGGTCACGTCGACTTTGTATTTGCGACCTTGAATTTCTGCTTCAAAATACATAAATTGCTCCGTTTGCTATTGCTAGCTTAGGCTAACCGCATCGACATTTTGCGGCCGATTCGTTTCCAGTTGGAAGTTATATTAAGATGTCTGACATCCTTAGACTTTCTGCTATTGTAGGCATAAATAGCAGCAGAAATTAAAAACATCGGGTCCTCTATTTGTTTAAACATCAAAGGCTCGATCACTTCAAAATTCTTTTCAATAAACTGAGTGGTATACGAGGCATCGATAAATGTTGGATGATCCAAAATCGTTTTGTGTAATACGATATTAGTCTTAATACCGGTTATGACAAATTCAGAAAGCGCCCGTTGCATCCGTCGAATAGCGGCTGTGCGCGAATCCCCCCAAGTGATCAGCTTGGCAATCATAGGATCATAATAGATTGGAACTTCATAGCCAGGGTAGGCATAGGAATCCACGCGCATAAAGGGCCCTTGCGGATGACGACAAGCCCTAATTTTACCAGGATGGGGTTTATAGGTGATCGGGTCTTCAGCGCAAATTCGAGTTTCAATTGCGTGGCCTTTAATTTTAACGTCTTCTTGCTTGAAACTTAGAGGTCTGCCGGCCGCCACATAGATTTGTTCTTTTACAAGATCAATACCAGTAATGGCTTCAGTGATCGGATGCTCGACCTGAAGTCGAGTATTCATTTCCATGAAAAAGAAATCTTTAGTTCTATTGTCAAAAATAAATTCGATTGTACCGGCGCCGACATAGTCAATTTGTTTGGCTGCGCGAACCGCTGCTTCGCCCATTTTCATGCGAACGGGATCTGGCACCGATGGCGAAGGCGCCTCTTCAATAATTTTCTGATGTCGTCTTTGAACCGAACATTCACGATCAAACAAATGACAAACATTGCCATGCTTGTCTCCAAAAACCTGAATCT
>JAYTTH010000065.1:0-2580 GCA_043745515.1 Pseudobdellovibrionaceae bacterium
CAATGCTTGAAAAAATCTGCAACGATATCGAGGAAGGCAAGTCGGCTAAAGCGACAGAACAACTAATTATCGATTTGGGTGTTGGAAAAATTCCAAATATTTCCAAAGACTATACAGATAGAAATAGAACTTCGCCATTTGCCTTCACCGGAAATAAATTTGAATTCCGCGCTGTCGGTTCATCAACTATAGTTTCGATTCCAATGACATTTCTAAATGCAGCTGTTGCAAAGACGTTCAAGCAAGCGACTGAAGCGTTGAAAGAAATAATGAAAACCAAAACGAATCGTGACGAAGCCATCATGGAATTGACTCGAATGTATTTGAAAGATTCGAAACAAGTTCGATTTGACGGTAATGGCTACTCCGCTGAATGGCGCGAAGAAGCTGCTCGCCGTGGTTTGCCAATCTTGAAATCTACTGCAGAAGCATTAGAAGTTTATAAAGATAAAAAATTGACTGCATTTTTAGCGGAAACAAAGGTTTTAACCGAAGAAGAATTAATGTCTAGATACCATATTAGCGTCGAACGTTACGTAAAAACGATTGATATTGAAATCGATACCTTACTTGAAATGACTCAGACACTAGTTATCCCGGCTGTCGAAAAACAATTGCACACATTGACAAGTACACACCAAAATATCGTGTCAGCTTCGCTGAAAAAGCATCATGCAGCTCGCACTCAAAAACTAGAAGCAACGTTTGAATCTATTTTAAGCCTGCAAGACGAGCTCACTCGACTGGCCGATTCAACACGCACAATACATGATGAATCTCTGCGTATGAAAAAGCTGGCGCAGGATGTACAACCGTTGAGTTTCAGATTACGTGATGCGTGTGATCAGGCAGAACGATTGGTCGCTGATGAAATTTGGCCGTTACCAAAATACCGCGAAATGTTGTTTGCTACTTCTTTGAGTTAAGAATATTTCTTGTTGAGAAAGGCGCGATGCCCAGAAGGTAGGAGGGGAATGGATTTCCCCTCCTTATTTTTGCTTGCATCGAAATTTGTAAGGCCGAAAGGGCTTCTTCTGTCAAAAAAGGACGGCCATCCTGGCCTCCAGTGGGGGATCCGCCATCCCTGGCGCCACTGAGCCATTTTTTGACAGAAGAAGCCCTTTCGGCCCTACAAATTTAATTCAGTTTCCAGGAATGGAAATCCCTTCTCCTCCTACTTTCTGGGTTTGTTCCATTATAAATCGAGCTAGAGCCATGTTACTCAAGAATTCGGCGCACTCGTCGTGTTGATGCAAAGTCTGATTTAAATTTTCGATTCTTTTTTTTCCGACGAATTTTTCGGGGGTTCGCTTTCTTTTCTGCAACCTGAATTAAATTTCTTTGGGGATTTTGGGCTTCTTCTTTCAAAAAATGGCTCAGTGGCGCCAGGGATGGCGGATCCCCCACTGGAGGCCAGGATGGCCGTCCTTTTTTGAAAGAAGAAGCCCAAAATCCCCAAAGAAATTTCGATCTCAGCACAAACCGCCAAGCAGAAAAGAACATGAACCCACGAAAAACTCGTCGGCCATTCCCTACTCAATATTTAAAATGTAGAGCAATGTCGTCCTGCAATTGTAACTCGCGTGTTCAATGGAATTCTCGCCGTAGCGACACCCTCGCATCGAGCATGGTCAGATTCATAATACACGGCCAATTCATAGCCCTTGTTTTTCCAATCAATTAGTTTTCCGTCCATCTCTGCGTTATAGAAGCCGGACATTGTTTCCCATGAGCATTTGTTCACTGGTATCATTTCCTGATCATTGAACGGATCATTGATGCTTTTATTGATCGAATCTAACAGTTGAGCGCGGTAAATATTGGCTTGTATATATTCTTTTGTTTCACGGCAATTTCCTGAAAAATTTTCTTGTGCACACTGCTGGAAGCCCAGCGAATGTATTTCATTCTTTGTGGTCGCGGAAAATGTACTTTCGGGGTCGTTGTAGCAAAAGAAATATCGGGCTTCTTTGGGCTCTAAACCAAAATAGGTTTCAAAATCATCTGAAAACGGTGGATGGTACCAAAGGCCGCCAAATAAATGGGACAAATAGCCGCTGTCTTTGTTGACCCATTTATCAAGGTTGAATTTTTGACGAGGCGTGGGTGTTGAATCTGGATAATTTAAAGAATTTGCGCGATTTAAAACTTCTAAAAGCTGTCCGCGTGTCGGAGGAACATACCCTGCAGGATCTGATTTGTTTAAAACGGCACAACCCGATTCCAAAATTTTTACCAACTGGGTGGCTTTCGCTGATAGTGGGATATCAATCGACCGGAATGAAATCTGACATGACATACAGGAAACCAAGCTTATTGGATCTTTGGTGCACTCACCTTTTTTATAGGAAACTGGTGTCACATTCGGATGATCAGGATCTACGATAGGATCCTTTGGTTTGGGGCTATTTCCCGCATCAGGATTATCGCTAGGATTTCGAGCAATATCATTTGGACTGGGAGTGTTCGCATTGTCTCCGATATTTTCGGCATGAAATTTAAATTCATTCATGCAACCAGAAAGCAAAAAAATGGAACTCAAAGTCATTATAAGTGTTTTCATACTCCTATTGTCGTATT
>JAYTTH010000066.1:0-9514 GCA_043745515.1 Pseudobdellovibrionaceae bacterium
ACCTTCATTATTCTGAATTTTGTTCTGAATTTCAATCATTGATTTTTCATCGCTGGGATTTATGACAAATCCCGTTTTTCCGTATAGCTCTAGGAACTCGAGGTCGACCTCTTTCGAGAAAAAAAGTTCCCAATTGCTTGTATTCACTTGAGCTCGGTAGGTTACTGTTTTTGCGTAGGAATGAACCGGAGCGTAGGAACCTATTACCTCAAGGTGACCGTAGTGTGAATGTAGTTTTAACGCAGGACTACCCCACTGAGTCATTCCCGAGCACTGCTCCACGTTGGCGTACCACAATCCAAAAGCCTTTGATAAAAACCCCAAACCATAAAACTGATTTTCTTTTGGCAAAAAGCTATTTACTGAGCATAAATTATGAGCCACCCATTCACCTTTGTGCATGGTCGGAATAATAATAAATAAGGACAACGGCACGTAGTCAATATCGCCAAAATCAGGAAGAGCCGCTTTAAGCACTGGCGGTAATTTGTCTTTTTTGTAAGCAAAACCGCACACAAACCCCGGCATCACCGCACAATCATAAAAAACCCAACGCGGCATAGGCATAGCCGAAGGACCAAACGCAATATTTTCAATGTGATAGATATATTCAGCAAAGGGCAGTTCTTTCAAATCCAAAGGGTCTTTAATGATCGGCGCCTTGGAAAACCAATCCATCCTGTGCTTTTTCCCGGGCTGTGAAATATGATTTTCATCCCGAACAAATACGTAAGGCACGATGTCTGGATTTTGAAACCAATTGATCTTTTGTTCGAATAATTCTTTTACATCCACAACGGTCATTATGAATGCAAATCGAATTCAAGTCCAAGGCTTAATTTTTAGTTTAGGTTTTTAAAGGCCCCGTCATTTCTTCTGGGCGCACATATTGGTCAAACTGCTCTGCCGTCATCAGCCCTAGTTTTACGGCTTCGTCTTTTAAAGTCGTTCCATTTTTATGAGCGGTTTTAGCAATTTTAGCCGCATTGTCATAGCCAATAAAAGGATTGAGCGCCGTCACTAACATCAGCGAGTTATCCAAATGTTTTTTAATCTGAGGCTTGTTGGCCTCGATACCGTCTAAACAATTCACCCGAAAACTATCCAAACTGTCTGCCAATAATCGAATACTATTTAGGACATTGTAAACAATCACCGGTTTAAAAACATTGAGTTCAAAATGACCTGTCATTCCACCAACGGTTGTCGCAACATCATTGCCTATGACTTGAGCGCACACCATAGTCATGGACTCGCTCTGTGTTGGATTGACTTTACCTGGCATAATCGAACTTCCAGGCTCATTTTCAGGCAGCAATAGTTCGCCAAAACCGCTGCGAGGACCACTGCCAAGCAATCGAATATCATTCGCAATTTTCATTAGCGAGACAGCCATATTTTTTAGCGCACCACTGACTTCCACCAAGGCATCGTGAGTCGCAAGCGCTTCAAATTTATTTTCAGCTGAAACAAACGGGATCTTCGTTTCCTTAGCTAGAAATTCACACACGGTCTGCGAGAAATCTTTATGCGTGTTCAGTCCCGTCCCAACAGCTGTGCCGCCGATCGCAAGCTCATGAAGATGAGGCAAAGTATTTTTAACCCGCACTAAAGAATGTTTAATTTGAGTCGCATAACCGGAAAATTCTTGCCCCAGTGTTAACGGCGTTGCATCCATCAAATGCGTGCGTCCAATTTTAACCAGACTCTGAAATGCTGCTTGTTTTTTAACCATAGAAGCATGGAAGGCCTCAAGTGCCGGAATCAATCGCGAATAGACTTGATCAGCAACGGCAATATGCATCGCTGTGGGAAAGGTATCATTCGAAGACTGCCCCTTGTTTACATGATCATTGGGGTGAATATCTTTCGAGGGCAATGGCAAACCCAGCATTTGCATTGAACGATTGGCGATGACTTCGTTAGCATTCATGTTTGTCTGTGTTCCCGAGCCGGTTTGCCATACTACCAAGGGAAAATGATCATCCCAATCACCACGAATCACCTCGTCACAGGATTTTACTATCAAATCTGCTTTTTTACTTTCAAGCAAACCCAGTTTCATGTTCGCAGCGGCCGCGGTTTTTTTAAGCAATCCTAATGCTTTTATCATTTCACGGGGAAATCGTTCGCCGCCTATTTTGAAATTTTCTAAAGATCGCTGAGTTTGGGCGCCCCATAAGGCGCTGGCGGGAACTTTTACGTCACCCATGGTGTCTTTTTCTATACGAAACTCTGTGTCATTTTTAATATCATCTAATTTTTTCTTCACAAATACTCCTGTTAACTTCTATGAACCATGCCCACATGGGCCTGATCCGTTGGGTAAATTACTAACTCTTGTACGTTTACGTGTTTAGGCTGCGCTAAACACCAGCTCACTGATTCTGCAATATCGTGAGCTGACAAGGGCGTCATTTTTTCATATACCTTATCAGCTAAATTTTTATTTCCAAGGCGAACCGTAGAAAATTCTGTATTCACCATACCGGGTTCAATATTGGTGACTCGCACGCCACAACCTAAAAGATCCTGCCGCATGGCTTCGCTTAAGGCGCGAAGAGCAAATTTGGTGGCACAATAGACTGCACCACCCGGGTAAACCCAGCGACCGGCCACCGACCCAATATTGACAACATGTCCCGTTTTTCTAACCGCCATAGACTTTATAACAGGCAAGGCAAAAGCCAATAATCCCTTGATGTTGACATCGATCATGGCCTCAAAATCACTCCACTCGGCATTTTGTATTCTATCAGCTCCTTTTGCAATACCTGCATTGTTCACCAAAACGTCGATTTTTGAAACACAGTCCTGGTTGGCCTTTTGCCACTGAGCTATCGCCTTCATAGAACCTAAATCAAGTTTGAAAATTTCGACTTTGATCCCTAAATTATTTTTCTCAAACTCCCGCTTTAAGTCTTCAAGCACGTCGTTTCGTCTTGCCAAAAGGATAAGATTGAAACCGCTGGCCGCCAGACGTTTCGCGCAGGCTAGGCCTATACCCGAAGTCGCCCCGGTGATCAGTGCCCATTGTTTTTTTGAGCTTTCTTTTTTTGAGTTCTGCGAGTTTCGCTTTTTAATCATATGATTGAAAACTCCTTGACTATGGTCGAGTTTAAAAACTAGTTTTGTAAATCGGTTCAGAATGGATCATGTTTTATCGGGACCTTCCGATTAGAGCAACAGGAATAATGTCAGGTAGCTAGTAAACTTACGGAGTCAGTCCATGTATAGTAAAGTAGTAAATCGATACCAAGTGTTCGTACTGATCGTTGTATTATTTTTTACACTTCGAATTTTTTTAAAAGTGTAATTGATCTATTGATGCCGATCTGAGCTGCGACTTTGGATAGTAAAATTCTAAAATTTCTTTAAAACTTTTCTTCATTAATCCCATTTGACGACTTCCCCACTGACATAATCCAACGCCATGACCATATCCTTTTCCTTTAATTTCAATAGAATTTCCGTTTTGCTTAATTTCCGCCCATGTGCTTTTCATCCGGGTCGACCCCAAACTCAACCTTAGTTTTTGAGCATCGATAGTTTGAATGGATTGGTTCGACCGCCGCAAATCGATAGTGTAAGCCCGCTTCAAAGGATTAAATGCCGAAACAATTTCTTTAAATGGCCCTACCGCATTCTCAAATTCCTTTTTTGGGATTGTCAGGCGCCATGAGCGCCCTTGGCAGTAGGGATCCCTAACTTCAGAATCAAATCCGTTGTCGCCAAAGACTTTTTTTGCAGAGGACGTTTGCCCACCGCATTCGGAATGATAATAAGTTTTAAAAAGTCGCTTGTCTTGATTGAACAATACTAAATTGGCCGTGTCATCTAGCAGAGAATTTAAGGCCGGCGACGACGTCTGCTGATAGGCTTGGTCTTTGATTGAGGCTTCTAGATCAAAAAATGAATTTTTTCTTTGTTCGACCATGTAAAGCGCATACGAGCGAGCGGCCACAATTTGTGCTTTGAGAGTCTCAATAGGCCAGGTGCTCGGCATTTCAGCAGACACTACACCTTTTAAATAATCACGCAATTTTACATAGGCAATCACATCAAATCCCGCCTTGCGTTTAAAAATCTGAATGAAATTTGCGATTGGCCGGGATTGAACCATCATGTTTTCACCTGATATAAATAGTGAGCCTTGCCTAAACGTGGCATTTTCATTTTGCTTTGAAATTTTAAAAAATGTCTTATTCCATTTATTTTGAAACTGAACGTTTAAGTTTTGTAAAAAAGAATTTGCGGATGCGGCCCTCCGATAGTCACCATTTTTTTCTACACTATCGCGTATTTCAATATGAGACCCTTTAATAGAAAATGATTTCAAATTTTCATGAAGACGCAATCGAATCCAAGAGTCATCTAGGACGCGAGCGGCCCAAAGGCAATTGGGAACTAGAAAAACAATAAAAATAAGGAAATTTTGTAACACAACATGAGCCTAGTGGTCGCTCTGAGTGTGATCCAGTCTAGTTCAGGAAAATAGGCTTTTGGTCGGCCTAGGTCGAGGCCAAAAGCCGTTTAAAATCATTCCAAACAGTTCGCTTTCTTGTGTTGTCATTTATGTCTATCAACGGCGAAATTGTCTCTAAAATTTTATGAGCACCTGAGTCGTAAATTGAGGAATTAGCGCTCGCTTCATCCCGAAATAAAATTATTCGAACTGGCTGCACCCATTCTGACACGACTGAAAAAAAATCAACTTCTGAATTGGGCGTAAGCCAGCCTACTATGAAATCAGAATCGCGCCCCCCCAAGGCCTGATTCATTTTTGAAACCATTTCTGTCTGATTTTTTAAAATGGTTTCAAACTGGGGATTGGTCGTTAGAAAAACAAACAGAGTGCGAATGGAATTATTTTCAACTACCTGCCTATCAAATGAACTGTACTGCACGCCTGGCCATAAATAAAAATTAAACACTTTTCTGTTGTCTGCTTTGCTTGCGGGCATTTCTGTGGACTTTGAAGCTTCATAAATATGGGCCACACCTAGAACCTGCTGGCTGTATTTTAGAAAAGATTTTACCGAGTCAAATTGCGTTTTCATGATCAAATAAAATTATTAGGGGCTAATTGTTTTATTTGCAATAACATATTGATTATGTCAAATTTAGGCCCATCGAGGAATCCATGAGTACAGGGCCTAATCCGTTTTCGATCGCAAAGACCACTAAACCATTGCCTAAGCCTCCAGCAAACTCTGTTTTAGGATTTGGAAAATATTTTACCGATCATATCGCTGCATCGGATTATTCTGAAGGAAAATGGAGCAACAATAGAATTCTTCCCTATGCTGATTTAAGCATGGATCCAGCAGCCTGTGTATTTCACTACGGTCAGGCTTTGTTTGAAGGTTTAAAAGCCTTCAAACAAAAAAATGGCAAAATCGTCATTTTCAGACCCAAGTTCAACGCCGCCCGAATGGATCAGGGCAGCAAGCGCCTCAGCATGCAAAGTGTTCCTAAAGATTTATTTATCCAAGCCGTCACTGAACTTGTTCGGGTAGAGCGCGATTGGGTTCCGAGCGAACGCGGTTCTGCACTCTACATTCGACCAACTTTGGTAGGCAGCGAAGGCTTTTTAGGTGTTCGTCCAAGCGAAAAGTACCTCTTCTTTATTTTGCTATCTCCTGTAGGTTCCTATTATTCAAACAACAGTAAAAGCGTGCGCATATGGGTAGAAACTGAACTTGTTCGAGCAGCCCCGGGGGGCTTAGGTGCTGTCAAAGCGGCCGCAAATTATGCCAGTTCACTGTTGGCTGCGGCGGAACAAAAGAAAAAAGGATTCGACCAAGTTCTATGGTTAGACGCTGTAACAAAAGATCAAATCGAAGAAGTCGGCACTATGAATGTCTTTTTTGTTTTCAAAAACGAAATCGTAACACCAGCCCTAAATGGCTCAATATTAGCAGGCGGAATTAGGGATTGTACTTTAACTTTGCTAAAAGAATGGAAGCTTCCCGTATCGGAAAGAAAAATCACAATGTCAGAACTTCGGGAACGATATTCCAAAGGCGAGTTCTTGGAGATGTTTGGTACTGGGACGGCAGCTGTGATTACTCCAGTAGGTGAACTACAATACAAAGATCAAACGTTTAAGTTTAATTATGGAGCCGATTCTCTGACAAACAGGCTTTATGAAGAATTTTGTCAGATCCAATATGGTGAAATTGCTGACAGACATCAGTGGTTAATGCCTATTGAAACTTAGATTCATACCTAAATTGACAATCAGATAAAACAAACGAGACAAGGAACTGCATGACTACGTTCAATCCCCTCAGAGAGCTCACAAACAGATCAAAATGGAAAAAAAATGACGCTCTCGTTTTATTTGGCGAATTATTTCAGCGTGGTTATGCCAACGGACTTGTTGAAGAAGCCGAAAAAGCGAATATGCAAATTATTAAAGGGACCGTTGGACGTCGTGAAAAAGATGAGCTTCGGGCGCTGACGACAGAAGAACTCGCAGCTGTCAGTGGTCCGATTATAAATGTGCCTTTGGAAGCCGGGTTTGATTTTGAAAAAAACAATTCTGGTGAAAGTGCGATTGATAAAATCAAAGATGTTAAACTGAGCCAATGGGAAGATGTAAAATTAGATTTTAACGCGATTGAAGAATCAAAACACAATGCGATTCAACGTTTTAAAAACCAAGTTTCCTTGTACTGCGTTGAGCTAGAAAAGCAAATTCAACCAGGAAAGAGTTTTTTAATGGCGCATTTAATGGCCGGTGGCGTTCCTCGTGCTAAAATTATTATGCCGCTTATGAATCGAGTATTCAAAGGAATGGATGATCGTCATTTAGATTCTTCTAAATTTTGGACTAGCGATCTTGGCAAACTTTGCCAATTAAATTTTATTGAGGTCACTGCGGATACATTTCATTATTTAATTGAAGGGACGACTCAATTTCGTGACAAGGTAAAAAAAGCAGGGGGCGACGTTTCATACCTCGCCTATGGCTATCACGGAACAGAAATTTTAATTGCGGGTCAGTATAAATGGCAAACCTACACGCCTTACCTCCAAGGTTGGGCAAAAAAGAAACTCGAAGATATTTCTGAGTCCTATTTTCAAAAAGGAATCAAATCGTGCGTTTATAACTGTCCAGAGATTTTAACTAATTCTAGTTCCATTTTTCAAGGCGTTGAAGTGTCACTTTATCCGTTGATTCGTGCTATAGATCAGGTAAACAGAGACTTTTCAAATCAGATTAAAAAGCAATGTTTAGAATTGTTGAGGCCCGGTAAGACTTTAGATGATATTTTTAGGGTCATAGACACGTATTATGGACAAAATGAAATTCAGGCCCTAAACGGAGATTTTGCAAATTGGCCAAGGCAATCCACTAAAACTCAGATGGAATTGATGTTAAAATGCTCGGATGATCTTATCGAGCTTCATGCCAACCCGAAACAATTAATAACGAATTTTCTTAGTGAAATTGTTTTCAAATCGTGTGGTCGCATTATGTTAAATGATAGTTTGGTCCCGACCAAACCGACCCAATGGATTGGCCACGATGTGGTGGCTAGATATTACCAATAATGGTGTGAATAAACCGCCATTTCTAACTTTCCGACTGGACCTTTCGCTATGGAAAAAATTAAAATTGCAATCACTGGTGGCCCTTCTGGCGGAAAAACCACGTTGCTAGAAACTCTGAAAAAGGAATTTGGCTCTAAAATTTCTGTAGTTCCAGAGGCCGCCAGTATATTGTATGGTGGCGGATTCCCAAGAAAAAAATCAACCTTTAGTCGTATGGCTACCCAACGTGCTATTTATTGCACACAAAAAGAATTAGAAGCCATTGCAGTTGAAGAAACCACTACAAATTTAGTCGTTTTTGATCGAGGATCCTTAGATAGCATTGCCTATTGGCCCAATGAAGAAGAGGATTTTTTTAAAAATATTGGATCAACCAAAGCCTCTGAACTAAAACGCTATGATTGGGTGATTCATTTGGACACGGCGTCTTCTGAAAATTATGATTTATCTAATCCCATCAGAACAGAGACCCATACCGAAGCCCTATTACTCAATGAAAAAATTAAACTAGCTTGGAATGGTCACCCCAAAAGAGTCATAATAAGCAGTAACGGAGATTTTTTGGCAAAAATAACTAAATCAATTCAAGTAATAAAAAGTATCATCCACGGTAATTCCTATGAAGATGTATGCAAAATAGTTTCATAGTTTCATTCGCGTTAGTTATTTCGTTTTTATGTTTTCCTTCTTGGTCAAAAGAGCCCGTTTATTTTCTGCCTGAAAAAAACAATCTTCAAATTTTACCTCAAAAATTCGAATACAACTTGCTTAACAATTCCACTATACAAATTGGTGATATTGTCATTGATTCAAATAATTTGTCGCTTCAGTTAGTGTCGGATCGATCGAATTCTTCGTTTACTTTCACCTGGCCCGCTGGACTTTTTCAAGAGGCTGAACTTGTACTATTCAACAATTATGGCAAAGCTATAAAAAACTATTCCATTGCAAAAGATGACGTCGAGCTGGTAGTCGAGACCCAACAGAAGTCTGATAGTTTGCTTAGGAAAGACAAAGCTATTTTTAAAACCCCGAGCTTAGACGACAGCTTAGTAGAAGAAATCAAATATTTACCTTTTTTCAAATTCTGTCTGCAACGTAAAGAAGAAAACACTCGGATCGATTTATGTTCAGTAGAACTTTATCTTTCTTCTAAGGACGGCAAGCCAACAATTAAAATGCGGTCTGAAAATAAAAAGAAAGCACAAATTCTTGTTAACAATGCCGAAGTGGGCGAACAAGGAATTATTTTTTTAAATGATCTTACTGAAAGCATCAATTTCAGGGCCCAAAGCGAAACAGGGGCCAAACTTGAAATCGAAACCCGCTTAAAACCGGTTGATTTCAAAGATGTTATCATTTCTGAAGATGGCACCAGTTTATTACTAACTGGTCATGGATCATTTCCAGTTTCAGACAAAAACGTCAAAAGACTTGGCAATGATCTTTGGCAAATTAAATTGCCAATCGAGTTTCCTGTTTTTTATATTCAAGGTGAAGGCGGCATTCCGTTTCGACAGGAATTTTTTGTTCGAGGGGTTCTTCCAACGGAAACCTTGCGAACTTATTCGTCAAATTTGATTAGCAGAACCTATTCTAAATCCGAACGAATGTCCCTTGAAATTCCAAAAGGTGTAGCTCTATCCTCTAAAGACAATAATTCAATCGTAACCGCAGGCCGAAACGTTCAAAAAATGGATTGGGTGGTAACGGGACTTGAAAAAGGCCTTGATTCAAAACGCATCCTATATTTGAAAAAAGACGCAAATGAATTTGCCATCTATCAATCTTTCTTCAGAGCTCCGGCGTTTGAGGCTCAGTTGGCAACAACTTATTTAACTGCAGAAAAGTTAAATTTTCTAAATTTAGGTTTTAGCTATTGGTTTAACAACAAACGCTCAGGAATAGAATTAAAGCTAGATCAGTCGATGACTAAGTCGACAACGGTAGA
>JAYTTH010000067.1:0-9427 GCA_043745515.1 Pseudobdellovibrionaceae bacterium
AAACTAAAGCGCTTCCCTATTTGATCTTGCATCGTGCAGAGTTTAGCTGTTTTCACTCCAGCAGCTCCCTTGTCGACTCCCGTTCCCGTCGTCAAGATCGTAGCCCTGGATATTCTTTCTGTTCCACTGTTCCTCGCCTTACGACGGAAGGGCGTTACCCTTTGCACTATCTCAGTGAAGTCCGGACTTTCCTCTTTGATTCTTTACTACTTTTTGAGCAGAAATATCCAAAGCAATCATCCACAAAACCACGTGTTATATACCATAAACCTATGGATTTTTCAAACTCCATATGGGATAAGAAATAATTACTAATATTTGGAGGACTTCGATGAATTTAAAATCAATATTGGCTGTTATTGTTGGATCTTGTTTTGCTTTCTCTTTGGTCCAGGCTGAAGAAGCCGAGCACGCCTCAGAACATCACGCGGCGAGCGCTCATGCGGCATCACCTCTGGCCCATAGTAAGAGCGATCCTAACAAGCTTTTTCCCCCTCCCAAAATGAACAAAGCAAAAACGACCCCTCCTAAAAAGACGGAGCTTATTGAACCTGCGTTTATGGCTCAGGTTCCAGGCACCAGCGTGACGCTCAAGTGGAATGCAGTAGATACGGCCGAGAACTATCATTTGCAGGTGGCAACAGATGCCACATTTAAGTGGTTAAAAGTGGATGATCATTTTGTAAAGCGCCCAAGTTATGATTTAACTCAATTAGAAGCAGGAAAGATTTATTTTTGGCGTGTTGCTGCGGTTAAAAATTCAAATGATTCCATGTATATCAAGGGTCCTTTTGAATCTTCAAGTTTTGAAATTAAATAGGAGAATTTATGAATCAAGATTTCGTACTAAAACAAATGTCTTGGCGTTACGCGGTTAAAAAGTTTGACGCCACCAAAAAAATTCGGACTCAAGATTGGACAGTGCTAGAAGAATCGCTTCATTTGGCACCTTCATCATATGGATTGCAACCTTGGAAATTTATTGTTGTTCAAAACCGAGAAGTTCTAAAAAAACTGACTCCTCTTTCATGGGGTCAAACTCAGGTTGAAGATTGTTCTCATTATGTCGTTTTCGCAAGTTCGGTAAAATTAGACCAAACCCACATTGAAAAGCATATAGCAAAAATTGCTCTTGAACGTGGAGTGGATCCAAAAACTTTGGATGGATACAAAAATGCCATGATCGGCGACTTGGTAAAGGGTCCCCGAAGCGAAACCATCACGCATTGGGCGCAACGACAATCCTATATTGCAATGGGATTTCTTTTACAAACAGCAGCTGTTTTACAAATTGATACCTGCCCGATGGAAGGTCTTGACCCTAAAGGATACGACAAAGTTCTTGGGCTTGAAAACTCAGAATTTGCTACTGTTGCGGCTGTCGCTTGTGGGTATCGTCATATGGATGATAAATATCAAACTGCTAAAAAAGTTAGATTTGATAAAAAAGATGTGATTTCTTTTTTGGAATAGCTGTTTTAGTTGTTTAGAATTTTCAAGCCGTAGTAATTTTCAATAATTTTATCAAAATTGAACCCCTGCAAAGCCAATTGATTGGCTTCGCTGAGGTTCATTCCGCGCAAGTGCCCTTCCCCTTGACCATGAAAACTAAATTGCCCGGCTTCGGTTTGCTCTAAGAAATCTGGGCAGGATTTCAATTTGAAAGAGCCGCGTATTTGTTCGCACGAATAGGTTTTTTTATTTTCAGTCGAAAAACTAAATTCGAAGTGATTGTCTTTTTTTGATCCCGATACCAGATCTTCTTTTGATGCTTGAATAAAGCTAAAAAGCTGATTGTTTGAAACAATTTGTATCCAAGGCTCAGTTCCACCTAGGGAAAATTCTAACCAAGAGTTTGATTCTATTTTCAATTTTCCCAAAGTTAAAATTAATTCTTGAATTTGTTTTTTTTGCGAAAAACTGACTTGTTCATAGTTCAAATTGTAAACTTGGCACAAAGTAGAATCACAAATGGCTTGATTTTTTTGGTTCCAGAATTTCAAGTTGTTTTTTATCACCAATAAAAGAGCTTTTTTCAATTCAACTCTATGATTCAAACTTTCCGAGAAAAATACGTTTTTCATGTAATGTGATTCAGAAGTGTTTAAAACTAATTGCGAACCAAATTGGGCCCGCATGTTTTTCTCACTACGCCCGATCGAAACAATCGATTTTTCTCTTGTTTTCGCAAACGATAATGCTCCATAAAGTCGACGGACAATACCGTCGCTTGCCTTGACCTCAAACGGTGCACCTATGCAAGCAATCTGACCGGATTGCAAATTCTTGGATGTTAAATTCAAAGTAGAATTCGCAACCGAGGCGCCGTTTTTCAGCATCAATGTAGGGCAACTAATTTGAAACGCCATCGGATTGAATGCTGATAGAACCTGCACTTGGGCTTTTGAATCAGGCGAATCAATATATCTGTTCAAATGAATTTTCATTTCAGCAAGCAAGTCAGCGGGATGAACACCAGAGCGGTATAGGATCGCTATTTTCGGTGTAGTTTGCGTTTGAATCACGGCTACTAGAAATCCTGCTTCAATCGATAAATCCAACTTTGTTGTTGTTCCTGATTTCAAGGCTATTTTATTTTTTTTAAACCATTTGGAGTCTGCCGATCCAGCTAACGTTCCTTTTACTGCGGTGTTTTTTAAAATGTCGATCGTGTTGGGGTCGCGAGTTAAGACATAATCATAGATGCGAGCGATTTCTAAAAGAGATAGTTTCAGGGTTGGCCACAATCCAATCAAGTCAGCACTATTCAGCCACCTTGGCAAAAAGGATCGTCCGGTCAAAGAATTTAAAGTGGCAACATAAGATTCCAGTTCGGACTGTTTTATTTTCGAATCAAGAAAAAAACCATTACACGAATAGTTTAACGCTTTTTTATAGTTCCATTTTCTGTCGTTTTTATCGCCGCACTCCCATTCAGATGCATCTGTCTTAATTTTGTCTCTCTTTAAGTCAGAAAAAAATGAAATCATAAATGGCTTCATGGTAGAGCCCGTTGATTGACTCTTATTCCAGTCGCCATCGGTTTCCAAAACTTCTTTTGATAGTGAATCAAACATCAAAAAACCAAATTCGCCTTTGGCTATCTTGTTTTCCTCTGCCGATGTTACTAATGTCAAAAACCGCTCGGCCAGCGACGACTGTTTTTTCAAAAAGTCTTCTTCATTGCAATTGTGAAAAATTTCTTTGAACCAGACCTCTAGGATTTCCTTTTTATTCATGGAAACGAGTTCATTTATTATTCGTGCAGTGGCAATTGCTTTGGTTTGGTTAAAACTAGAATTTACCTGCAATTCTTTTATCGCAGGGGCCTTCAGATATATTTTTGACTGTCCGTATAATAGTCGCAAATAATCCCCACTGCGCCAGTAGGAAAACAATTCGTGCGCAAAGGCATCAGATAACTTAGGGCAGTACGAATTTAAAAAGGAATGCGAAAGTTCATGTTTAACGACCGAATCCAAATCAGACTTGGGCGCGTAGATATTAATTTTAATTTTATTTTTTTCCGTTTCCGCCCAATGGTCAGCCGATACTAATGAAAATTCTGCCTCAATTGAGGTGACTTTAGGCAGGACTTTCCACGCTTGCTCTTCAGCAAACCAATAGTCATCCGCTATCTTTTGCACCAATGCATAAACATCCGAGTCTTGCGAACTCGGGTGTTGGTCGATCTGTAGCCGTAGCTCTGCCCTACTGTTTTGATTCCACAGTAAAAAAGCTAGAACGAGTGTATGATACTTTCGTTTCATCATAAAAATCTTCAATCTTGGCAATCCCGCCGTTAAATTCTCCGGGATATTGGACTCGATAAACAATACCGACCTGAGTACTGCGGTCCATCCATCCCCGCGAAAAATCAAAAAACCAACGTGTTTGATGATTCAATATTTCTCGAGTTTTTGTAGCTGATAGCAAGGGCAATTGATACGGATTTCCGCGATAAACTTGATCTTCTTGAATGGCTTGAAAGCCAGCTGGAGTGTCATTGGTCACAACATAGTATCTAGACTGCCAAAAATTTCTGGTACTTAGTTGCTTGAATTTTACTTCGCAATAAACTAGTTCGCCAACAACTAGTTTCTCGTTGGCGGCTAATTCTTTCTTTTCGCCTTTTTCATTTAACTTGTAATAAACTCGATCGATTTCCCATCCTGAAGATTTCGATTGCGCGTTTCCATTGGCTGACAACTTAGAGATTTTTGCTCGAACAATTTGATTATCTAGTACCGAATTGACCGTAATTTTTGTCTGATCAATTGCTTTCTTATAGTCTTTTATTACTACGCTATAGCCTGCTAAATTATTGTTGATTGTCATCGCGTCTGCCGGAACTAGTTTATCATCGATCGAGACTTCTAGCTTTTTAAGTACTTCTTTTTTTGATGCTGCTAATTGCATGTCTTGTTCAATAATTTCCTTCAATGAAGTTAAGGTCACGCCATTGTCAAAAGTAGACCCAAAATAGTACCCATTAAAATTGGCCAACACATTTTTTTTAACTAACTTGCTAATCGAATCCGTAACGTAACGAATTTTTGGAACCGAAGTAACCACTTCTTTTTTTCGTTTTCTAGGCGTCTTGTTCACTACCTCTTCGGCGTTAACCAGAGCCCGAAATCCCAAAGCGAGCGACGAAACAATTCGACCTGGATAGGCTGCCCAGCCATTCTGACTTTGCGGCGTGAAGTTTCCATATTGAATCGGTGAATTGGAATCTTTCATTTGTTCTAAAGATTTTTGTAAGTCTTCAATTAGATTGGCATATTCTTTTGAAAACTCCTTTTCTGCAAATGGGTAGTTAGATAAGGTCATCAGATGAAGTGCCTTTTCAAGTATAGTGCCATTTTTTAAAACGTAGTCATTTTGAAGTCGAAGCACGGGTTTTACTTCCTTTTCAGGCCGCTCGACTATGTATTTTCTGGCAAATACCGATGTAATATAAGACATTGTAATACCTTGAGGACTTCCAGGAAGGATGTTTTTCGCTACTAGCCAATCCATCGTGGGTCGGTATTCATAAAGACCTACCGAACCTACATTTCGTTCACTAAGAACTATATTTAGCATCACAAGCAAACTCATGTTTTGATCGGATTCTCCAGAGTCAGTAAACCAACCAAAACCGCCGGTTTTTGCCTGAAATTGACCCAGGCGCTTGAAACCCAATTGTGAATTGCTGGTTGCTATCTTAAGAGTTTTTTCCTGAAGCTCGGTTAGTTTTATTCCTTTTTTACTGGCGTCCCCAAGTATATCTGAAATCACTCTATTTGATATTGTGGTATTTAATGTTTGTTCCACACAACCATAGGGATAATGAACTAGCCAATCTAAATTGGAAAATAAAATACTTGAAAAATCGTTAAAAATCTTTAGCTCGATGCCTTGGGTTTTTTCGTCTTTTTCAAGCGCCATTTTAAACGAATTACCTTCGGGAAAATAATAGTCGTTCACTACAGTTGATTTTGGTAAAATTAGAATAGAATCTTTGAAACCAAGTTTGGCTTTATTAAATTCCAAGTTCCCCAGAAACGACGTTGTTTGGGCCTCATTAATATCCCCTACGGTTACATTAAAATTGTCAGAAAATTGCTGCTTTGGTTTTAATGAAACTTTCATTTCTGTTTTGTCAGGTAGATTCATAACGGCCTTGTTTTCAGGCACGATAGAATAATGGACATTGGTTTCCTGAGTAATTTCAGTACCTGTAACATTGGCCCGAATTCGCCCTTTGTCGGTCGAGCGCAGAAACGGCGGATAGCCAACCAATAAACTAATAGGCAGCTGCGATTTAAATTGAGTGGTTGATTCGCCAAAACGACCGCCTTTATCGACGACGACAGCAGTCACTCGCCAAATCGTTTGATTGCCTGGCAAATTGAATTTAAATTCTACTTCACCGGCCGCATTGGTAACCAAATTGGCTTTCCAATAGGCAGTGTCTTTGATATCCATCGGTTTGGATTGATTCTTTGCTGCTGCTAAGATGTGGTTAGATTGAAACAATTGAGCAATTCGTTCGCCATAGCCGTAGCCTTGAAAATGAGACGAATAGAAAGACATCAAATTTAGACGTGTCAAAGGGTAGAAAAAATCTTCTAATTTAGGTCTGAATTCTGGTTGAATATCCAAAACTGCCTGATCTACCACCGATATCGCAACTTCAGCTTTTACTGGTTTCGCATCCGCACTTAAAACTTTAAATCTAATTTTTTGCTCGCCTCCGGGTACCAGTAGTTCTTCTTTTGCCAGCCATTGAATTTTAAGTTTCTTATCGGGATCCGTTATTCTAAAAGACGATCTCTTTTCCACCCAGCCACGATCAGGATTAACATAGCTGACCACAAAATAGACCTGGTTGCCATATTCCGGAAGAACTTTTTCGCTTAACCAGACAGAACGCCCAGAAACAGCTATAGCCTGAGTTTTAAATATTTTTGTCCCCGCTACAGTAAGAAAAATATGGCCACTGTTCGTCCGACCGGCTCCCCATTTATCTGGTAACGCTAAAAATACTTTTATTGTATCGCTGGATGATACTTCTGATTGATTTGTCAGCAATCGAATTTCATCGGGATTGATTGCGGCAACACCGGGTGTTTTTCCAACTAAAACCATTTCTGCCGATGTGACATTGGGGCTTTTCTTTTTGTCAAATAATGTGACTTCGGCTTTTAGTTCACCGGTCAAATTAGCGTCTTCGGGAAGATCGATTTTTGCAACACCTTTGCCATTCGTTCGGATTTTTTTTGTTTGCAAAACTTTTCCAGCAATACTGAATTTTACTTCGCCTTCGATTTCGGGCATGGCTTTGCCGCTGATTGATTTTGAATTCACCAATAACTGGGCATCTTTTCCAAGTTCTGCGACAATTCTATTAAATCGGGCTTGAGCGGCGACTTCACTTGCCAAATCGAAAAAAGATTTGTTCCCATAAATAATATTGTCATCGGCATCTTGCGAATACACTTCAACGCGATATTGATAATTAAGATTCTTTGGTCCGGTCAAATTATTTGGAATACTGACTTCAAATTCAGTAGTCCCTTTGTCATCAAAAGTGATGTCTTTTGATGGAACAATCATTTCAGGACCCATACTGCGCGATCCTTTATTTGGATCATCTCCGTAGGTGACGCCCGTTCCCGTTTCACCCAGTCCCGAATCGTCTATCCACTGTGACGATCCTTCGACTCTAGTCCTATAGACGGTAACTGAAGCATGAATAATCTTTGGAAAACCGCCGGCATACCGTTCAGATTCCACTTTAAATTTTAGCGTATCACCTTGTTTAGCCGTTTCCTTTTCATTAAATAGTTTTAAAAAGTATATTGGTTTTACATATTCTTTGACGCGAACTTCGCTCGCATGCTCGATTTTATTAAGTTTAGCGACGACACGATAGACGCCAGGTTTGTCGGCAGCACTTAGTTTCAATTCGCCATTAAACGTTCCAAATTCATTAAACTTAACAGTTGTTGAATTAGAAACCTTTGATTCGGCTACATTGTAAATTTCAACTTTTACCGTGTTTTTCTGCGGATCGAGCTGACTTCGGCCATTGACCAGATTTCTTAAGATGCCTTTAAAGGAAACTTTATCCCCGTCGCGATACAAAGGTCGGTCTGTAAATAGATACATGTCGGGGAATGAAACCTGAGTAGAAAAATATTCTGAATCAATTATGGCAACACCCTGGGGTCCGGTGACCACACTCAGCAAATCGTTCTCTTTTATTCCGTCCACTCGGACTTCACCATTTGCATCTGTTTTCAGTTCATTTGTCCAACTACCTGATAAATTCCTGAGGGACACTTGAGCCCCCGAAACAGGCTTAGCTTCACGATCAAAAATTCGATAAATCAAAGAATCATTCGAACGTTGCAGGTAGGCTAGCAAGTCATTCACAGCTAAAACAACCTGACCTTCGTTGTTTCCCTGAATCACCTGAATCAAATAAAATCCAGAGGCAAGTTTCGGTAGGCTAAGAACTTTAGTATTCAAACGAGAACCACCAAAATCGCCATATTCTTCAAATCCAGGAACATCAAAATCTTTTTTGGTGTCTTTGGTTTCAGGGTTAAGAACAATCTCTGATTTTAATTTGAAACCTTCTGGAATCTGTATCAGCTTTTCCGGTCCGAGTTTCCCCGGGGCCTGAGCCTGGGTATCGTTTGCGCCACCCAATTGCGTAACCAAATCCTTTTTAACTTTAAAACTCAAATTTCTTCTGATCCAGTCAAAATTGCTTTGATCTTCATTGAACCCAAGGCTCATAAAGTGCGCAGGATTAAATTCATAACCTGGCTTTTTCCATGCGCGCCTTAAATCAATCTGAGTTGCTATAAATTGCTTTTTATCGATCGGTTCCAGAATTTTTACATAGATGGGAGCTGACACTCCATAATTGATTTCTAACTGCGGCGCCTCTTTTGGAGAATAGTCCCGCCGAACAGTCAGATAAAAAGGCTTTGCCTCTGTTATTTCGAAAAAGAAAAGTGCAATTAGTAGGACCGATAAATATTTATACATTTAAACCTTCTCTTTTATTTTAAAACCAAGTTTTGATCTTTTGCGACGCCCTTAACTAAATATTTTGGCAATTGTTCAAGCAACTTTTGGCTCTTAACCAATTCGGGTGGAATCGCCAGGGGCATTTTGTTCTTTTTAGCTTTAGACAAATAGCCGGCTTCAATTTTGGAAGACATCCACTGCCCAATGTCCGCAAATAAAATAATAGAATTGTCTTGAGAGCTCAATGTCCCCGCGTTTAATTCTGTTCGATCTAAAATTGAAGGCGACTTGCGATCACACACGGTTTGAACCTTTTGGAGCAATTCTTTAGAACGGCTTATGACTAAAGTTTTCGCGCACACCGGCCTTATAAAAACTTCTCCAAATTTGGATTCAAAAACTTGGCCTATTGTATCCAATTGCGCTTGATTTACTGAGGTAGTTTCTAAAATTAGAGCATTTTCCGTGGTTATTTTGTCTTCAGTTTTTACCGGCATTTGAATTAATACCGCCGCTGCTTGTTTTTGAAAGTTTTTTCCTCGATTTTTTGAAGCGAGAAAATTTTTAACGCTGTCAATAGTCATGCTGCCGTTCCAAATTTTAATATTTCCAACTACAAAAAAGTGACTGTCCGCAGGAACGATTTTTAGCATTTCATTGGCGACCTTTTTCGAGACTAAAATATTATCTTTGCTCAGTCCAACAGTAATCGGTGCCATATCAAAACGGTTGTCATGGGTATTCCATTGAAATGGAATTTTTAACGAGTCGCTAATTCCAATCACTTTTTCACGAATCATCATAAGCGACGGTAACATCAGGGACAAATTGACGTCTAAATCTAAATCGGATGTAAACTTGGGCGCTTTGCAAGTTCGTCCAGCAGCAAAAGCAA
>JAYTTH010000068.1:0-2553 GCA_043745515.1 Pseudobdellovibrionaceae bacterium
GGCCTGCTTTGATTTGAGCTTGCCTATAAAATCTGTATTGTGCTAATTCCAAAGGATGACTGCAAATGAAATGTTAGAAAGACTTAAAAAAAGTTACCCAGACTCACATGTAGAGGTAATTTCCGATGATAATGTGCATTTTAATGTCGTATTAGAATCCCCGGTTTTTAAGGGTTTAAGCCGCATAGAGCAGCATCAGCATGTTATGGGCGTCTTCGCTGCCGAGCTGAAATCGGGCGAAGTTCACGCTTTTTCTTTGAAGACAAAAGGTATATAGTAATACTTATTAGGGTGCTTTATGCGCAAAAGGACAACGAAATGGCAAATATTAACGAACGAATACAAGAGTTATTGGATCAAAATTCAGTAGTACTTTTTATGAAGGGAAATCAAAGTTTTCCACAGTGCGGGTTTTCGGCACGTGCTTGCTCGATTTTGCAAGACCTGGGAGTTAACTTTAAAGACGTGAATGTGTTAGAAGATGAAGAAATCAGAAACGGAATCAAGGCATTTGGCAACTGGCCAACCATCCCACAGCTCTATATCAACAAAAAATTAGTTGGTGGTTCTGACATCATGATGGAAATGTACCAATCCGGCGAACTCAAAGACCTCGTAAAATAATGAAATGTCACACCCACTCGCGGTACCTGTGAAGTGTAATACCCACTGGCGGCGCCGGTGAAATGTAATATAGCCAAGTGGGATCGCACTATTCGTTTTGCTCTCGGTGTCCTATTGGTGACTTATGCCGTGGCCGGTGGTCCAACGTGGATGTACCTGGGATTCTATTTTATAGCGACCTCGGCCTGGGGCCTGTGCCCGTTGTATTTGTTTTTTAATATCAGGACCTTAAACAATAAATCGATTGTTAAACGATTTTAAAAATTAGATTTTTTCCTTTTTTTTGATACAATTTCATATGCCATTTAAAAATTTAAAACTAGCTTCCAATCAAATAGTAACGGATCCAAAAGAATTACTTAAATATGGAAAGGATTGGACCACTTATTTTGATATTAAATGTTCGGCCGTAGTGTTCCCAATTTGCCACGAAGACGTCGTGGAAATTGTCCGATGGGCTAACGAAACAAAGACAGCTTTGGTGCCCTCTGGGGGCCGAACGGGATTGTCTGGCGGCGCCTGTGCCTTAAAAAATGAAGTAGTCGTGAATTTTGATAAATTTAATAAAATTAAAAACTTTGACCCATTGGAAAATACGATTGTTTGTGACCCGGGTGTTATAACTGAAGAAATTCAGCAATGGGCTGAAAAACACGATTTGTTTTATCCCGTAGATTTTGCGGCCCGGGGATCTTCACATATTGGCGGAAACATTGCGACCAACGCTGGTGGAATTAAAGTATTACGTTACGGATTGACTCGAAATTGGGTTACCTCGCTGAAGGTTGTCACGGGTTCTGGGCAAACTCTAGAATTAAATAAAAGCCTTGTTAAAAATGCAACCGGTTATGATTTGCGCCATTTATTCATTGGCAGCGAAGGAACACTTGGATTTATCACGGAAGCGACGATCCAACTGACTCGAAAGTCAAAAAAACTTCAAGTGGTATTGCTTGCGTGTGAATCGCTAGAAAAAGTAATGAAGGTGTTTGGCCATTTCAACTCAAGACTTGTATTGACTGCGTTTGAGATGTTTTCCAATGTTGCACTTAAAAAGGTCTTGGATCAAACGCACCTTCCCGCTCCTTTTGAAACCGATTATCCATTTTATATCACATGTGAAATTGAGCTAAACGGTGCCGAGTCTGATGAACACCTTTTAAATGAAACTTTAGAAGGCGCCTTCACAAATGAATTCGTTGTTGACGGAGTCATCGCCCAATCGGATACCCAAGCCAAAACATTTTGGCGCTATCGCGAAGACATTAGCGAATCACTTTCTACCTTTTCACCTTATAAAAATGACATTTCCGTGCGTGTGGCTCGGGTGTCGCCATTTGTAAAAGATTTGGATCAAATTATTCTGCAAGCGTATCCAGATTGGACAGTGGTTTGGTTTGGCCACATCGGTGATGGCAATTTGCATTTGAATATTTTAAGGCCTGCCGGTATGACGAAAGAATCTTTTGTAATTGAATGCCAAAAAGTCGATCACAAAATATTTGCGTGCATCCAAAAATATGAAGGCAGTATTTCTGCCGAGCATGGAGTTGGATTAACCAAGAAGCCATTTCTAAATTATTCCAGGTCCAAAGACGAAATTGAAATATTCAAATCCATAAAACGAGTATTTGATCCGAATGGAATTATCAATCCAGGTAAGGTCTTTGATCTTTAAATTCACATAGGCAAACCTAGAATTAAATTAAGAGATGGCGACCTACCGCTGACCGCCGACTGGTCTGAAACCGACTATATCAGCAATGACCCTATCAAACTACGTAAAACCAGGGCTAATGAAGATTTCCAAGAAAAGCCATTCAGTAGATAGAATCCTTTACTATTCAAAGCGAGATAAAGAAAAATCTCCTGCATAATGCTTACAAAGTAAACGAAACCTTTCCCCGCCATATTGTATTGGGTTCGTTT
>JAYTTH010000069.1:0-2550 GCA_043745515.1 Pseudobdellovibrionaceae bacterium
AATAATCTTGCACTTGTTACAAATTTTTTTTACTGACGGTTTAACTTTCATATCGTTCCTATTAATTATTAATTGTAAAAAAGTCTATATCTAATTAAAACTGACCCTGCGAGAGGTAATTTTTTTACCCTTCAAAAAACCCTCGTACTTCTGAGTTAATATATACGAGTTGATTTGCTGTGCAGTATCAAGAGCTACCCCAACCAAGATCAACAGTGATGTTCCCCCAAAGTAAAATGGCAAATTTAATTGAGATGTCAATAAACCAGGCATAATACAGATAAAGCTCAAGTAAATGCATCCTAGAACGTTAATCTTATTCAAAACCTCTTGAATGTAGGCAGCAGTTGAAGTTCCCGAACGAACACCGGGAACAAACGCGCCACTTTTTTTCAAGTTATCTGAAATCTCGTTTGGATTGAAAATGATATCTGTATAAAAGAAAGAAAAGAATACAATCAACAATACAAAAATAATATTAAAGAAAACTCCATTTGGACTCAACGTCTCTTGAATCGACTTAAGCCAGCCAATTTGAGAAAATTGAGCCACAGTTGCTGGGAACATCAAAATTGAACTCGCAAAAATCGGAGGGATTACACCGGCGTAATTGATCTTAATGGGAAGATGGGACGTTACAGGCCGATTGTTTTGCCCAGAATTCCGTTGCGAATAATTTATTGTTAGACGCCGCTGAGCCGTTTCCATAAAAATAACAAAACCAACTACGACCACCATAAGTGCCAAAAGTAGAACAATTTTAATAAATGACACTTCATTTTTCTCGAATAACGCCCAAAGCTGCTGAGCCCCTTTAGGAATCGCTGACGCAATGCCTGTAAAGATTATTAATGAAGACCCATTGCCTATCCCTCTTTCGCTGATTTGCTCGCCTAGCCACATAATAAAGCATGTACCAGCGGTCAACGTAAGGACAGCAACAAGCTCAAAAGGAAGAACACCTACAAAAGGTGAACTAACTAACATTTGCCCATCGCCAGCTCTCTGGTTAAGCAAAAACTTGCTCATTCCAAAACCCTGAATGATAGCTAAGACTAAAGTAAAATAACGAGTGTACTGAGTAATTTTTTTTCGACCAGGCTCGCCTTCCTTTTTCAATTGCTCTAAATAGGGAAGGGCGGATGTCAAAAGCTGGAAAATAATAGATGACGAAATATACGGCATGATGCCCAACGCAAAAATACTGAACTGAGATAAAGCGCCACCAGTAAATGAATTAAAAAAACTCAAAATACCAGTCGAATTACTGTTAAATAAATCCATTACTGCTTTTGAGTTCACTCCAGGCGTAGGAACGTGCACACCCACTCTATAGATAGAAAGGGCAACCAAAGTAAATAATATTTTCTTCCGTAAATCGCTATTATTAAATATTCCTGCTACTGCTGACACAAAAATCCTTTTCTTGTATTTTTAAACTAGCTTTACAACGCCACCAAGCTTTTCAATTACAGACTTCGCTTGGGCAGTGATTTTATTTACTTCAAGATTCAATTTTTTTTCAAGTTTTCCAGTATTGATAACTTTAAAAGGGCCTTTTTTAAAGGATTTTTCTAAATCGGCTATAGTTGCAGTTGCCCCTAATGCATTTAGATCCTTCATAGTTAACACATTGTAACGTGTTCTGAATTTTCCATTTGTAAATCCAAATTTAGGTAAGCGTCTGTGAAGTGGAGTTTGTCCACCCTCAAAACCTCGGCGAATCGATCCACCGCTACGCTGAGTCTGACCTTTTCCACCTTTACCGCTGTATCCACCTAAACCAGAGCCAATTCCACGGCCAACTCGTTTTCTATAATGAGTAGCGCCATCATTTGGTTTCAATGTAGCTAGTAAGTTATTTTCAGAAGTAGCCATAGTTTATTTCTCTTTTTTAATAGTGATTAAGTGTTGAACTTTTCTAACTTGACCTCTGAAAGCTTCAGAGTCGTTGAAAGTCTTTACAGAATTGATTTTAGTCAGGCCCAAAGCGCCCAATGTTCTAACCTGAGTTTCTGAACATCCAATTCTAGATTTAATTAAAGTTATTTTGTACTTGTTCATGTACTACCCCATGCTCTTTTTCAATTGCATCAAGCCATCAATTGTAGCTCGCACCGCATTGTGTGGATTTCTTGTTCCCACGCATTTAGTTAATATGTCTTTTACGCCAACAGATTCAAGAACTGATCGTATCGCTCCACCGGCAATAACTCCCGTTCCCTCAGAGGCAGGCTTAAGAATTACCTTTGCGCTGCCAAAAGTTCCAATAACTTCGTGATTTATAGTTCGATTATCTTTAAGTTCAAATTTGTAAGAATTCTTTTTTGCAGAACGAGTTGCTTTACCGATAGCTTCAGGAACTTCCCCCGCCTTGCCTGATCCAAACCCTACTTCACCCATCTTATTTCCAACAACAACTAAAGCTGCGAAAGAAAAGCGACGACCGCCCTTAACAACTTTGGTTACTCGGTTGATTGCGACCACTCGTTCTTCAAAATCAGATGTTCCCGCGTCTCTTTTTTCCATTTTTCAATTCCTTAAAATTTT
>JAYTTH010000070.1:0-2548 GCA_043745515.1 Pseudobdellovibrionaceae bacterium
GCCATAATCAGCAAGTTGAAAACGTCGAAGTTCAAGATTTGGATTGGTATTCACTGATTGGCAATAAACAAAATGCGGATCGATCGGACTGGGTTAAGCGTATAAAGACGCAGCTTCAAAAAGGTAAAATGCCTCCAAAAGATGGTAAAAAGGATTTCACTGATGGCGAAATGAATCGATTGAATAACTGGCTTTCTCAGGGTGCTCCTGATTTTGAGGGCAAGTAAATGAGAAACTTATTTTTTATTTTATCTTTGGTCGTCGGTTCTGTAAGTGGAGCGTTTGAAACAACGAGCGGTAACTACATTGGACAGCAAGACGCATTGCAATTGCTTACAGATATATTTTACGGCGATAAGCTGCCGAGTAACACTTATGATCTTAACGGCTGCATAACCTATCGTGAACCAATGGGTTCAAGCGATAAAGATTTGTATGAACTTGGTTTCAGTAGTGTAGAAAGCGGCGAACGATTGGTGCAGTCTCCCGATGCGGCCTATGTTCTGCATTTTGATACCTGTGTTTCAAAAATAGTTAAGCAGCTATTGGGATGGTATTCTGATGCCTCAATGAAAAGGTTAATTAGCGAATCTGGATATCAGGATTTAGACAAATGGAGAGCTAGCTATTTTCAGCAAAATCCAAATGCGCCGGGAATTGGCTATTTCTACAGCATAAATCGTGAGTTTATTGTGCAAAACCAGGCGAAGTTGATTTCACCAGAAGTTCGGGAAAAGCTTATTCAAGGGATCTTCTTGAACGTTTTTGGTTCAGCTACTTTGATCCCGAAAGACTATTTAGAAGAATCTAAAAAAGAATTGATCGATGAATCAACAAGTAGTTCAATGACGATCGAGCAGTTTATTGCGAATGCTTACAAAAAAGCGATCATTAACGATTATTTATTAAAATATTAAGGTTGATATGAAACGACGTGAATTTTTACAAAGTAGTTTAGCTCTATCATCGTTAAGCCTTTTTCCTAGCTGGGCTATGTCTCAAGAGGCCGAACCGCATTTCCTACTTCAATTTTATATGGATGCTGGCTGGGATACTACATTGATGACAGAGGCTTGGGATTTTGCAACAACGCCTGATCCAAAGAAAATATTTATCGAATACGCTGCTGATGAAACATTAAAATTTGGTAGTGGATTTGTTGGCCCTACCATGGCGCCTGTTCAGAAATACTTTCCGCGAATGACTATTTTCAATGGCCTAATGATGAGCCCAGTTGAAGTCGGGCATCCAAGCCCTGCGATCTTTTCTGTATCAGGAGCATCCGATGGATCAGAGCCAAGTTATGTTTGCCAGTTTATGGATCTGTACTATAGAAATCAAACGGCATCCATCATTGCGAATACAACCTTGGATACAGCAGGGCGAAATTATAAAATTGTTACATCGGATAATATCGCAAGTATTAGTGCTTTTGCTTCGAGCGGAATGATGAGTTCTGCGGCTAAGCCGGGTTTAATTTCAAGTGCCTACAGTAATTTAGGAAAAATCTCGATTCACTTGGGCCGAATTGAAAAAGCCTATAAAACGAGTTTAGATACAGTGGCGGATCAAAATGTTCGTAATTTAGCCAAGGGTTTTTTATCTCAACTTTATCCCGCGGCGTTTATCCGTTTGTCGGGATCTCTAGATACTCATAGTGATCATGCCACAAAACACAAAAAGGCATTGGTTGAAAACTTTCAATTGATTGCTAAGTATTTGGACGCATTGAATTCGATTCAATTTAAAAATTCTGGTAAGTCACTTTTAGATTTAACAACGGTTGTTGTTTCTTCTGATTTCACTCGTACGCCAGCATTGAACGTAAGCGGTGGTAAGGATCATAATCCATTTTCGAATTCTATGATTGTTATGTCGCCAAAATTGAAATCAGAAACTATTGTAGGTCGTAGTCGATTACTGGATCCTCAGTTTAGCCCCATTGGTGTTTCGGTTTTAGTAGGAATGCCTGTATCCACACAAACTTTGCAGCCTATGATAGCCGAAAAAGATACGGCAATGCTGACTCCATCTGTAATTTTCGCAAGCCTTATGGATGCTAATGGAAAAATAAACGATTCCTCGGCAGACGTCTTTAAAAAAGCCTTCAAGCTAAAGGGACTTTACATTTAAATACCTACTGAGATACGTTAGTAACATGAAAAGCTATTTTATAATACTGACGTCGATCTTAGTTTTCAATGGTTGTTATTCAGATCCACTTACAGTTAAAACTTCCAAGCTTAACGATAAAGAACTTGTTGAGCACAATACAGAACTGGGGATCCATTATTTTTATTCTTTGTCAGAGCGTTTGAAACGCGCCGGAAAATCTAAACAGAATCGTGGTGAGCGCGGAACATAAGGGTTGGTGTTGAATTGTTAATAAAGGGGCCCAAACCCGCCGGGGAATACTTAGGATAGGAAGCAGAAACAGCTTTTAAACGCCAAGCGTGCGTCAAGGTAAGTGTGAAGGGCAACCGACATTCCAAAGCTGGCAAGGATCGAGTAAACAGGCCGAATTGGTGAGATGAATGGATGTTAACTC
>JAYTTH010000071.1:0-9400 GCA_043745515.1 Pseudobdellovibrionaceae bacterium
TGCGCAACGAACTCTAACAGCGTTTTTGGGTACTTTGGTTTTGCCACTACTTTTACTACTCAAACCACTAACCTTAGTCAACCGTATAGGCATATAAAAATAATCCCCAAGCCTTAAAATAATATAGAATTTAAATTAGAATAAAGAAAGTGATCGCTAAAAAGATCTAATCTTTGAAAACATGAGCGATCCTTTCTGCTTCCAAAGTTAACCTCCCATATTTATTTCATTTTTGACAAAAGAAATCGATTGAGACGCACCCATTGATAAAGCTTTTCCCAATTTAGGAAGTTTGTCTATTTTAATTTCAATTCTTTTTCCCATTCGAACCTGGTTTTTTATCGGTGGCATAGCTACACCCGAAATACTCTATGCGGGTGGCATTATCAAATCTAACTTTACTGCGGCAACTGGTTGGTTTTTTTTTAACTTCATGGGCTATGATTTCCGGATCGCTACTAACATTTTCAGCCGAGCAGCTCTCATCACCGCATCTAATATAAACACACGATATCCACAACTTTTTCTTGGGTAAATTAGTGAAAGTAAACTCGTGCGCAAAAGGCTTATCTTCATAGTCTACGGTATAATTAACAAGTTGTTTTGCTTCTTTTGGTTCATCACCGTCTGCAAACCAAATTTGTCCTAATTGAAATCTAGATTCATTTTTAACCATATACTCGGTGCAGAAATCAAATCGTCCTGAATAATTATTTTTCGCAAAAATTACGTTGGACCAAAAAATCACGAAAATGACTGAAATAACAACTTTCATTTTAAACCTCGCCTTTTACTATTTATTACAAAAATCCGGCAAATCTCTGGGCTAATTGCAACGCAGAACCCCCGAATCTATCGTATGCAAGTTGGCCTCGCAAGTCCCTCTGTAAAGAAAATGACCTGACTAAAACAATTAGAACACCTGTGAACAATAGATGCAGATAGATTGAATCAAAATGAGTCTAATTTCTAAAGACCACCGATGATGCCCTCCTAGGATCAAATCAAACCATACTAGCTATACTTGTTTCAACATGGGAATGGCCAAATTTTTGCAAATTACTATGATAGCGAATATTTCCATTTCAACCAACAATTCCACCAGGCAGCCAGATTCAATCATGACTGAATTTGGAAAAGCCGAACTCGCGATTCCTCCCGTTGACAATTCAGCAAAACCACTTGAATTTGTGTTCATCATAGATGAATCGTTTTCAAACGCTAACAATGGCCAAAATATAATCTTAGGCTTTCAAAATTTTGTCTCACAGCTTCCGGACACTGCTTTAAGTGTAAAAGTGTATTTAATAGGAAAAGACAATTGCGATATTTTAGGAGAAAATGGGGGCTCAGAAATTCAACTGAGTTCATCTCGAAGAAAGACGACCTATCTTTCAAAAATTAAACCTGCCTTTTTTGAGGTAACAAAATCAAGTTCCACTTCCACAGGCGAATTTAAAGCGATACTTACGGCCGAATTTGCAAACGTATCAGCCTACCTTTCTAAAGTTACCGGTGGTGGATTAGATACATTTCCAAAGGTCCAAGAAATCGCTGCGCTAATGAATGAACGCAAAGGACAGGGAACAAAAAATAGAACCATATACATTTATGCTACAGATGAAGATGTTCCCGCAAATTATACTGGGACTCGTTTTAAATCTTGGATCACAGAAAGTATCGCCGTACCAGTTACAATGACGGGAATGTTTGTATTTCCTACCCAGACCAAGCAAAATCTGGAAGGCGGTGGGTTCGTCTTAGTGCCCGGCCAACTAAAGGGCTGCCCAACCTGTTATCCAAAAGTGGATAGCTGCTCTGACATTGCGGGGATTAAACAAGCCATTTTAGAAAATCCAACCTGATCAGCCTCAATATTTTATAGGACTCTTTTCTATTTTAGATCCTTTAGAAATTAAAAATACAGACCAAAAGGTTTCGTCAAATATTCAGAAATTTATCAAAGCAATTACGCCAAATGAAAATTCATTTTTTCAATCCATTGGTTCCACAAATTATTCTCAGTTTTTAGACAAAGTAAACACATTCAAAATTAAAACCGAGAATAATCGCGTCTCTTTAAGTTCGCTCCAGGGCAAGATACCATCTGGAAAAACCTTTAAAATAGAATCTGTGTCAATTTTTGATGAAAAAAGTCAAAGTTTCGTTGAGACTAAAAGGTTTTTCCAATCGGGTATGGAATTAATTCTCCAAGATTTTAATTTTGACTATCAGTTGGGCGTTAGAATTAGGGTTAATTATATTTTCTAATACCACTACTTCCAGCCTTTTGTAATCCCATCAGTAGATTGCCTCGAACATTTAAAACGACTGACTTTAATTCCCATATTCATTTCGTGCTTTAGGTGCCCATGGCGATAAATTCTTCTTCGCCAACGATCAAAGTCCTTGGATTTTAGCTGCGATCGCATAAAATGGATGAATTCATTTTCTGTAAATGAAAATTGCTTGTTAATCGCCTCGAACGTAGATCGATCTTCCCATCCCATTCGGATCATTCGATCCATTTCATCTACCGTTAGTAGAGCTATTTTTTTCTTTAATGCCCTAGAGATACCCATTTTAGAGATCTCTTTTATTGGATAATTCTGTCATTTGTTGCCAATAATTTGAAATATCTAAATGTGCCTCCAGGCTTTTTAGAATCGAATAAACCCCAGCCAATTTTCTATGAAGGAAAATTAATCCGTAGGGTGGCGGACTGTAAACTAATTCATCTGATAGGGCCTTGGCTGCCTGCTGCGACTGCAAGCTATGATTTTTGTCTGAAAAATCAAAGACTCTGGATCCAGATTTTTCTACAAAAAAAGGTTTAATTGCGGTCACGAGAATTTCTTCAAAGGCTTTAAATGCCAAAGCAGATTCGCGAGCATCTATCATTCCTATACTGATCGCATGCTTCTTCAATTCAACGGAATCTCGGTTCGAAGCTAAGTGAAGCAATCGAATATAATTATAAATAAAATCCCGAGAATATTTTCTAGTCGCTCCAAAATCGAGTACAACTAGATCTATTCGGTCCTCTTTTTCGTCAATTAAAAAATTTCCCCAATTGGGATCTGTTTGAACCAGTCCCCATTCGAAAAATTCATGAAAATACAAATCAAGTACTGCCTTAGCTAAATCATGTCGTTTTTCTTTGCTCGGACCAGACAAGAGCCAAGTTCGTAGATTAACGCCAGATTCATAGGTCATTGTTAAAACTTTCTTAGTGGACAGTTCATCAAAAACTTTTGGTACTCGATATTTAATTTGACTGTTTGATTTCAGTTTTAAAATGCACTTTTGATAGTCTTTTTGAAATTCTGCTTCCGACTGATAATTCACTTCTTGTTCAAGAACTGAGCGAAATTCATTAAACAAAGGCTCCAAATTCATTTTTCGTCCGGTTAAACCACAAAATGACACGGCAAGGGTTTTTAGAATCTTTAAATCTGATTCGATTGATTCCGCTACGCCAGGGTACTGAATTTTAAGCACCACCTCGTTGTTTGCATACCGAGCGCGATGAACCTGTGCAATACTGGCAACCCCAATTGGTTTTTCAGAAAAATTGGTTAGCTGTGATTTGGACTTTGAATCCAACTCGTTTTTTAAAACCATTTCTATTTTTTCAATGGGATGGGCCACGGCTGCATTTTGCAGCTGGCTTAAAAGGGCAATTGCTTCAGGGGGAAAGTAATGATTCAAATCTAGACTCAATATTTGCCCAGCTTTCATGGCTGCGCCTTTTAAGCTCGACAAACTGTTTGCTATCAACCGAGCCTGTTCAATTCTTGACTTGAAATCGCCTGACCTCAATTCTTTCAAGCCAACCTGGGTGGCAAGTTTAGCTAATTCTATAGTTCTGCTAAATGTTGACGATTTCAAAGTGTAACTCCCATTGCTATTTTATATATAATCCAAATCCAAAAAAATGACCTAGTTGACCAAATGACCGTTCGTGGCCAATTTCCTGAAACCATTTCTAACTTTGTTTTTTCAATATCAAAAGACAGTCTGTTGTGGGACGGAATATTTACAAAAGCCGTCTGACCCCAAATCAGAATTACTGAGAACAAATTGGCCCAGTAAATACTATTTTGATTTAGAAATAAAATCCAAATGCTAGATCCAAGTTCAACTACCATCAAAGGAGCCACTATCCATGTGATTCGTTTCAAATGAAACTCATGAAAACTTTGAAATTCATTTTGTCCTACGATTTTGAAGTTGGGATACACAAGAACCTGAACCAGCCAAATGAGCCCACACATAAACCAGCATGCAAACGCATGAATTATTAAAATGATATTCACTGGATCACAACCAGTTTTTTGCGAAGCTGATCTGCCGCCAGATTTAAAACCTGCCAGCGTTCATTTGAAATTTTCTGGCAACCTCTGGCTATCATGGATAGTCGCGGATTTTTCATAAAAAAAGCTTGATGCTTTTGGATAAACTGCCAATACAGACCATCAACACCATCACACCAATCCCCTTTTGCGTAGCCACCCATTTTCCTGAGGTAGTTTGAGCCACATATATAGGGTTTGGTTGCGAAAATTCCACCGTCTGAAAAAAGGGCCATTCCATATACATTTGGTCCCATCACCCAGTCAGACGAATCCAAAAACATTTCCATGAACCAGCGATGAGCTTCAATTGGATTCACTTCGAGCAAGACCATAAGACTACCAACGATCATAAGTCGTTCGATGTGATGGGCGTAACCACGCTTGAGCACACGCCGAATAGTTTCATCGAGTGGTGGTATTCCTGTATTACCTTCATACCACAGACTACTTAGTTTGTTTTTATGTCCCCAAAAATTTTCACTTTCTTGTTTTTCGCTAAAATTTTGATAGATGCCGCGGATAAATTCTCGCCAACCGATTATTTGTCGAATAAAGCCCTCTAGCGACGCCAGATGGACTTCTTTTTTCTTGGAAAATTTTAGTGCCTCGTTAACCACTTCGTCCGGGGTCAATAAACCACTGTTTAAAAATGGCGTTAGCACCGAGTGATAGACAAATTCCGAGTGCACGGGAATGGCATCTTCGTATGGGCCAAATTCGTTCAGACGATCTTTTAAAAAGGCTGCCAGCCATTTTCTTGCAGAGTTTCGATCCACTGGAAGCCAAAAATCAGAAGGCTCACCTGGATGACTTTTAAATTTTTCTTCTACCAGCTTGTATACATCTTTTATATTTTTAGAAATGATAAAACTCGGGATAGGCGGCGTGGTTCTATTTTTTGGGAGTGCCAATCGATTTTCAGTATCAAAACTCCAAGACCCACCCACCGGTTTATCTTTATCCATCAGAATATTCAACCGCCGCCGTTGGCTTTCATAAAACGTTTTCATAAACGGCCGCTTCCTAGAACCTAAAAAGGCTTTAAACTCGGCCCTTGAAGTTAAAAACATTGGGCTTGGCCAAACAGTTAAAGCCACTTTAGATTTCTTGAAAGCCCGAATAATTCGCGTTTCAAAAAACTTATCTTCAATTTCAAAACAAGTTGCGGTCTGAATTTTTTTAGCTCTCAATATCGATTCAAGCGCTTTTTCAAAAGTTTGAGAACTATCATCCATTTGTTCGTAGTGAACTTGATACCCGAGATCTAGCAATTCATCTCGATAGGCGCGCATGGCAGCTAAAAAAAATATAATTTTATGCTTGTGAAATTTGAAATAGGAAGCCAATTCACGGTCTTCGCGCATAAAAAATAGGGTATTTTTACTATCCACATCAAGGCGACTAAAAAACTTCGGATCAAATAACTGATTGCCTAAAATAAGTACTATGTTCATGGCTCAAACCCAAACGGGGTGTTTAGAATGTCCTTTTGGGCCATCAACATTTCAAGCATTATATTTGCAGTGACAATCATTTCGCCTAGGGACTTAACTCTTTTTTGATTCACAAACAGATTGGTATCCACTGACTCACTGAAGTCAGAAAAATCACTAGTGATTTGATTAAGCATTTTCTCTTCCCGTATTTTTAAAACGTGCCGAATCACCTCGTTTAAGTTTTCAGCGGCAACATAATTTTTAGTCTTTTCGTTTGGGCCCCGAGATTCCATAATTAATTTATACTCACATAGTTCTTCCAGGGCAGGACTTATCAACGCTTTGGACAGCCCTAGGCGTCGGGTCAAATCGGTGCAACTCAGTGGCGTATTGGAAAGATACATTTGACCCCAGATAGCACCATGGATTCGCCTGAAGCCCCAATAGCGTATAAAATCGCCTATAGACAGGGAAAGTTTACGAAGTTTTAAATTTGATTCTTTACTTTTCATATAGTTCATATTAGTATGAACTATATGAAAAGTAAAGAATCAAAAATTCAAGTATTTTACGATGGCCTCTGCAAAGTTTGCAGTACTGAAATCGCCCACTACCAGAGGCAAGCCGGCTCTGATAAAATAGAGTTCATCAATATATGCTCGAGCCAATTCGACGCGGTCAAAGAAGGCGTAAACCCAATTGACGTACATAAAGTCATGCATGTTCGTCGCGCCGATGGCAGTCTGGCAATTAAAGTAGATGCCTTTATTGAAATTTGGAACGCACTTCCAAAATACCAGCGCCTAGCACGACTTGCCAACAAACCATTTGTACGAAAAGGGCTCGACGCCGGCTATTCATTTTTTGCCATAATTCGCCCTTGGTTACCTCGAAAAAAAGCAACTGACGACTGCAGCGAAAGTCCTTACTGCGAGGTGAAAAATGCATAAACTTCCCATCGATTTCAAATCGCAAGCTTTAGCAACCGGCCATTTCGAGGATTCATGGTCCATTAATTCTGGCCCTCAAAAGGCAAAATGCGCCATTCCGTCGGAATTTGGAGGGAACGGTGCCGGGTTTTCACCAGAAGATTTATTTTTACAGGCACTCATCAATTGCTTCATTGGTACCTTTAAAGTTTACGCCAAAGCATCAAAGGTTGGTTTTTCAAATCTTTCACTAAAAGGCATTCTAACGGTGGACCAAGGCCCCGAAAAAAAAATATGGATGAAATCGGTTTTACTGGAAATACAGATTGATGGCGTAGATCGCCCCGACCGCATTGAAACTATCGTTTCAAAAACAATCAAAGATGGCTTTATATTGAATTCTGTCAAATCTGAAATCAGCTACAAACTTGAAGTAAATCCTAATGCGTAAGGCTAAAAACTAGAATGAAAATGTCTACCCCATCCACTTTTTTTCTTTTCGTTTGGTTTTACCTTGGTTGGTTTGGCTGCGTTTATTTCGCTAAGTGGGATTTGTCTGCTTGGAGCTACATTTTTCCATTGATCCCAATAGTTTTTATTCTAAAACTCAAATTTTTATCTAAATTGAAAATAATTTTTCTAAGCCTTTTGTCATTTTTCGGAATTCTATCTGATTTTGTCATTTATCATTTAGGTTTTATAGATTTTCCGAATCATTCCTCTTTTTTTGTGCCCCATTGGCTTATATCGATGTGGCTCCTGTTTGCTTGTGTATTTCCAATTTCTCAGAATTTTTTAAATGATAGATTATGGTTAGCGGCAATTTTGGGGGCCGTTTTTGGCCCCCTCAGCTATTATTCAGGACAAACTCTGCAAGTGCTAGTGTTTAAAGGCCAACTCGCAATACCCATTTACACTCTACTTTGGGGACTCTCGTTTCCATTTGCCATTTCGAAATACAATAAACTAACATAAATTTTAAAGAGAAGGTAAAATGAAACATTTATTACTAGCCACTTTAATTCTAATGGTTGGATGCGCGTCTGATACCAAGATGAACACTGTAGAAAGTGTCGACATTAATCGATTTATGGGCAGTTGGTACGTGCTTGCTGGGCGATTTACTTTCTTAGAAACTGATGTTCACAATGCGCTTGAAATCTATACATGGAGCAAAGAAAATAGTCGAATCGACATCGACTTCACCTACAACAAGGGAAGTCTAGATGGTTCGAAAAAATCTATCCCCCAAAAAGGCTGGATTTATAATGAAAAATCTAATGCACACTGGAAAGTCAGTCCGCTTTGGCCGTTTAAATTTGATTACTTAATTGTCGATCTCGATGAAGACTACAAATGGACTGCGATCGGAGTTCCTGACCAAAAATACATTTGGATTATGGCCCGTGATTGGAAAAATCCGGAAGCGATAATTAAAACAGCGACAGAGCGGTTGGAAAAAAAAGGCTACGATGCAAAAAACATGGTCATTGTTCCCCAACGCTGGCCTTGAGTGGTTACTCACCAGGAATGATTCGAATTTCACCCAGACGGTATCTAAACGTTCCAGCGCCGTCCGGATTACTGTTAATTTCTTTAAGGGCTTGAGCAAAGCGCTTTTTAATTAATAAAACTTCATCGCTTGTCAGCGATCGTCCGGGCGCAGACGCAATACTTAAATCCACTGATCCCATTCCGCTTTTAAATCCCTTCATTTCAACTTTGGCAACAAATCCATCTAAATTTCTATTTGATATCTGACCGGTCACAAGCGTCCGTAGTTCTTTTTCAATATTTTCACCATGGGCGGCTAAGATATTCTTTTGAGACAAATCCGTTACCAATTCATTTGGAATACTTATACGAGCCGACGAAGATGATTTACCGGCCTCGCTTTCGCGGCGAGCCCATTCTTTAGCGATCCAGTCTTTCTGCTTTTGAGTTAGTACTTCGCTAAAATCTGCAACGCCATCATCACCGCTTTTTGCAACCGAAACTGTCATAGACCTGCGACCAGGAGGCAGATTTGAATTGTGTTCAGCCACCAGCACTTCACATATTTTTATAAATTGATCTTTTTTCCGATTCAATTCGACTGTTGCGATTTCAAAATGGGTTCGACTATAATGCAACATCTGCTCGGAAGTCTGACTTTGGGACAATGCCCGCAATTGGCCCTCGGCATTGGCACCTCCGGCATTTACGAAATCAATCCCCACTTGAGTGCCTGTGCCATTAGTAAAACTAGCCATTTCTCTTTCTGCAAACCGAACTGGGGGCGAAAATCGGTCTTGAATTTCATAAAGCTTTTTCAATTTATCTATATGCTCAACTTCAATTATTTGCCCGGGATACTTGTTCTGAAGAGCCTGCCTGAGGTCTACCGATTCTGGATACTTTCTTACAAGTCCCATGACGTCGGCATTGAGCGTTGTGACACCATCTCTGGTTGAAACCATTTCCGTACCAGAAAAGGACTGCGCCAGCTCTGAAGCCAGCTTACGTCCTTCGCCGATACTGCCTTTAAGCTTGGCGATAACTTTAGGGTCGTCAAAATTAACCAAAACATTTTGAGTCAGGTCATCACGAGATTCTCTGGCTGCCGCATTGGCCATATCACCAGTTCGGCCAACGCCCGCTCGATACCAGGTGTCGGGTTGATCGCTGGCCCTTAAAA